>CANFTU010000001.1 GCA_947450005.1 Comamonadaceae bacterium
GATGTTTGACTTTTTCCATGATGTGGCCGTCAAAGCACAGGCGGGAAATGCCATGGCCAAAGAGGTCATGCAGAGCTGGGCCGACGCCGAATGGTTCACCACACGGCCCGAAGTTCCGCGCTGCATTCCCGTGACGGTGTTCAAAGTACCTGGCGAGACCAACACCGACGATTTGTCGCCCGCGCCCGACGCCTGGAGCCGTCCGGACATTCCCATGCACTACCTGGCGATGCTGAAAAACACGCGCGCCGATGCTGCCTTCCGGCCCGAGGAAGACGGTAAGCGCGGTCCGATGCAGTTCATCGACGACCTGAAGAAAAAGGGCCATTTGGTGGCCTATGTGGGCGATGTCGTGGGTACGGGGTCGAGCCGTAAGTCCGCCACCAACAGCGTGATTTGGGCGACCGGCCAAGACATTCCCTTTGTGCCCAACAAGCGCTTCGGCGGTGTCACCCTGGGCGGAAAAATCGCCCCCATCTTTTTCAACACCCAGGAAGACTCTGGCGCGTTGCCGATCGAGGTAGACGTCTCCAAGCTCGTAATGGGTGACGTCATCGACATCTATCCCTACGACGGAAAAATTACCCGTGGCGGGGCGACGGTGGTGGAGTTCAAGTTGCGCAGCGAGGTCCTGCTGGACGAGGTGCGCGCCGGAGGCCGTATCAATCTAATCATCGGGCGCAGTCTGACCGCCAAGGCGCGAGAGTTCCTGTCGCTGCCCGCATCCACCTTGTTCCGCCTGCCGCAGCCGCCGGTTGCCACCACAGCAGGCTTCACGCTGGCACAAAAAATGGTGGGCCGCGCTGTGGGTCTGCCTGAAGGTCAGGGCGTGCGCCCTGGCACCTATTGCGAGCCGCGCATGACCACAGTCGGTTCCCAGGACACCACGGGTCCGATGACGCGCGATGAGCTCAAAGATTTGGCCTGCCTGGGCTTCAGCGCGGATCTGGTGATGCAGTCTTTCTGCCACACCGCAGCCTACCCCAAGGCCGTGGACGTAAAGATGCACCACGAGTTGCCGGCATTTATGTCGAACCGCGGCGGCGTCGCTTTGCGACCGGGCGATGGGGTGATCCATTCCTGGCTGAACCGCTTGCTCCTGCCAGATACCGTGGGTACGGGGGGCGACAGCCACACCCGTTTCCCCATCGGCATCAGCTTCCCCGCAGGCTCGGGTCTGGTGGCTTTTGGCGCGGCCACCGGGGTGATGCCGCTGGATATGCCTGAGTCGGTGCTGGTGCGCTTCAAAGGCAGCATGCAGCCCGGTGTGACCCTGCGTGATCTGGTCCACGCCATCCCGCTGTATGCCATCAAAGCCGGTTTGCTCACCGTGGCCAAGGCTGGAAAGGTCAACGTGTTTTCCGGCCGGATTCTGGAGATTGAAGGCTTGCCGGATCTCAAGGTCGAGCAGGCCTTTGAGCTGTCAGACGCGTCGGCCGAACGGTCTGCTGCGGGCTGCACCATCAAGCTCAATCCGGCACCTGTTCAGGAATACCTGACCAGCAACATCGTGCTGATGAAGAACATGATCGCGCAGGGCTATGCCGATGCCCGTACCTTGCAGCGCCGCATCGACAAGGTGCAGGCCTGGTTGGACAAGCCGGCTTTGCTGGAGGCCGATAAAAACGCGGAATACGCGGCAGTGATTGAGATCGATCTGGCCGATATCAAAGAGCCGATTCTGTGTTGCCCCAACGATCCGGACGATGCCAAATTTCTGTCGCAAGTCGCGGGCACGAAGATCGATGAGGCGTTCATCGGTTCATGCATGACCAACATCGGCCACTTCCGCGCTGCGGCGACCCTGCTGGGCGGGCAGAGGGATATTCCGGTCAAGCTCTGGGTCGCGCCGCCGACCAAAATGGACGAGAGCGAGCTGATCAAGGAAGGGCATTACGCGGCCTTTGGTGCATCGGGTGCACGCACCGAAATGCCCGGCTGCAGCTTGTGCATGGGCAACCAGGCGCAGGTGCGTGAGGGCGCCACCGTGGTCTCCACCAGTACCCGCAACTTCCCCAATCGCCTGGGCAAAAACACCCAGGTATTCCTGGCGTCCGCTGAACTTGCCGCCATAGCGTCCAAGCTGGGCAAGCTGCCTTCGGTGCAGGAGTACCACGAGGCCATGGGCGTGGTCAATAAAGCCGGTGCGGCGATTTACCAATACATGAACTTCGACCGTATTGAGGAATACGCCGAGGTCGCAGCTGCCAGCCCCGCCTGAGGGGTGGAATTTAGACGCTGAATTCGAAGATGCGCTGCAAGCTGAAGGCGATGGTCGCCATCAGCACGCCGGTGCCCACCAGCAGGGCGGTCCCGAGGCCGAACACGGTCAGGCCATTGGTCTGACCGGCGGGTGACTCTGGATCCTCCTCGGGGTTGAAGCGTGCATTCCAGGCCGGGGCCCCTTGCAGGCCGTACACGATGGCACGCAGCGCATAGCCGCTGATCGTCAGACCCAACAGCGGAATCAGCAACCAGCTCAGCTGGTCGTCCAGGCTGATGTGGCGCGCACGCAGCACGCCGTAACTGCCCAGGATGAGCGGCACCAGCGTGAGCCAACTGGCCAGGCCGTAGCGTCCATATAGATAGAGCCGGTGCAGACCCAGCGGCCCGGTCAAAAAAGTCAGCCAGACGGCCAGGGTTTTGTTTTTCATGGCCCCGATTGTGCGGGTGGCGTGTTTTGGCCAGCCCCGATGGTGCGCTGCATCAGGACCACGTCCAGCCAACGTCCGAACTTCCAGCCGCAGCCCGACAAAACGCCCGTCTGTGTAAAACCGCATCCGCCGTGCAGTGCGATGGACGCGGCATTGCCAGAGTCACCGATCACGGCAATCAGGCTGCGCACACCCGCCCGTTCAGCCTGCGCGACTAATTCAGCGAGCAGCAACCGCCCCCAGCCGCGCCCGGCTGTGTGCCGAGCCAGGTAAATCGAATCCTCGGCCGAAAAGCGGTAGGCCGGGCGGGGCTTGAACCAGTTGCAGTAGCTAAAGCCGCAGACCTGCCCATCGTCCTCCAACACCAGAAAAGGCAAGCCTTTGCCCAACACGTCGTCACGGCGCGCGGCCATGTCTGCGGGGGAGGGGGGGTCAATTTCAAATGTTCCTGTTCCGGTGAGTACGTGATGCCGGTAAATGGCGGCAATCTGCGGCACATCGTCAGCGTTGCTGGGTCGGATCAGGGGCATGGAGGGAGAAAGATATAATCGAGGGCTATTCTGAGTGTCGCTGGCCGGGTGGTCAGTCGCGTGTCTCAAGCTCCGAATTTTACGATTGACCCCCTTCAGTCACCCAAAGGACCCACTATGGTCGTTATTCGACTTTCCCGCGGCGGCGCCAAAGCGCGCCCCTTCTTCAACATTGTCGTGGCCGACAAGCGTAACCGCCGCGATGGCCGTTTCATTGAGCGGATCGGTTTTTACAACCCGATCGCAACGGCCAACGAAGAGAGCATCCGCATTGCGCAGGATCGCTTGTCCTACTGGCAAGGCGTTGGCGCCCAAGCCTCGCCCACGGTGGACCGTTTGATCCGCCAAGCGGCTAAAGCCGCAGCGCCTGCGGCCTGAGCGACCCGTGCGGGCGGGGTGTATCTCCGCCTCTCTGGTACCCCTTGATGCTTGCCGGACTTGAACCCGCCGAACTTCCGGCAGATGCGGTTGAAGTCGGGCGCATAGCGGACGCCTGGGGCGTTCAAGGCTGGTTCAAAGTTATTTCCCACAGTGCCCAGCCGGAGGCGCTTTTTTCATCCAAGCGCTGGTATTTACTCCCCACAGAACGCGGCCCCAAACCCTTCGACGGCGTGGCACTGATGGCCATTCGGGAGGCCAAAGACCATTCCGGTGCGGTGGTCGCCCGCTGCCACGACATCACGGACCGTGATGCTGCGCAAGCGCTTAAGGGTTCCCGGATATTTGTCGCCCGCTCCAGTTTCCCGACGGCTGCTGCCGACGAGTTTTACTGGGTGGACCTGATTGGCCTGGCCGTCGTTAACCGGGAGGCGGTGGATTTAGGTACGGTTCGCGATCTGGTGTCGACCGGCCCGCAAACGGTGTTGGTCATCGAACAGACCCAGGGAGACGCCGTGCGCGAGATCCTGATTCCCTTTGTGTCTGTGTACGTGGACGATGTCGATATGGCGCAGCGACAAATCCGTGTTGACTGGCAGCCGGATTACTGAGCGTCTTGCACGCATATTTACTGAATATTCGCCGTCCGCCATGCGTTTTGACGTCATCACGCTGTTTCCCGAACTCTTTGAGCCTTTCGTTCGAGTCGGTATCACCCGCCGTGCTTTCGAATCCGGTTCAGTCGAGTTGCATTGCTTCAACCCCCGCGACGTGGCCACAGACAATTACCGGCGCGTCGACGACCGGCCATTTGGCGGCGGCCCGGGCATGGTCTTTATGGCCCAGCCTTTGCTGGACACCCTTTCTGTCATTCGTGCGCAACGACAGGACGATGCTCCCGTGGTGCTGTTCTCCCCCTTGGGCCCTCATCTGGACCATGCCGCCGTTCAGGGCTGGTCGGATAGTGCCGGCGCGATTCTGATTTGCGGCCGCTATGAGGGCTTGGACCAGCGGTTTATTGATGCCCATGTCGATCAGCAAATCAGTCTGGGGGATTTTGTGCTTTCCGGGGGTGAAGTGGCAGCGATGGCATTGATCGATGCCGTTGCCCGCCTGCAGCCGGGCGTTCTCGGCGACCAGGACAGCCACCATTTCGACAGTTTCAATCCGGCTTTGGACGGTTTATTGGACTGCCCGCACTACACCCGGCCGGAGCACTGGGAGGGCCAGCCGGTCCCGCCAGTGTTGCTATCTGGCAACCACCAGCAAATTGCCGTGTGGCGGCGTCAGCAGCGCCTGCGTGCCACCGCCTTGCTGCGGCCGGAATTGCTGACGCGCGCCCGCGCGTCGGGCGCCCTGGGGCCGCAGGACGAAGCATTTTTGGGTACCTTGCCTATGTCGGACAGGCCCCGCTGAGGCTGCCCTGGGCAGGTTTCGTATAATGGCGGGCCAACCTGATCCTCTGCCCGACCAAAGCGGCCTTGTCGTCCGGATGAGTCCATGCTTGGCATCAAGCCTGAATGCCGGTGCGCGCAAGATCAACGAAAGAAGCTATGAACCTGATCCAAACCCTGGAGCAAGAAGAAATTGCCCGCCTCGGGAAGACCATTCCCGAATTCGCCCCCGGCGATACCGTGATTGTGAGCGTCAACGTCGTTGAAGGCACACGCAAGCGCGTGCAGGCCTACGAAGGCGTTGTGATTGCCAAGCGCAACCGCGGCCTCAATAGCGGCTTTATTGTCCGCAAGATCTCCAGCGGCGAAGGCGTGGAGCGTACGTTCCAGACCTACAGCCCGCTGATTGCCGGTATCGAAGTCAAACGCCGTGGCGATGTGCGCCGCGCCAAGCTCTACTACCTGCGTGATCGCAGCGGCAAGTCGGCGCGTATCAAGGAAAAGCTCCCCGCCAAGAAGACCGCGGCCTGATCAACGCAGACTGCGCCTTTCTGCAAGCCGCCCCAGACACCGTCTGCGGCGGCTTTTTCGTTGGCAACCCCGCACTTGCGACATGGCAATCCCCTTATTTGATCCCCGCCAGATCCCGGTCGATGCGGTAGATGGCCATTTGTCTGCCGTAGACCACGCGCAGTTGCAGGTCGATGCCCTCAAGCGGCGTTTCGCCGTGCCGCCCGCGTGGCGTGCGGAATTGCCCGGCGATCCGAGCGCCGAAGCAGGAAAGACCCTGCGACGGGCGGCCGTTTTAGTGCCGATTGTTGTGGGCTGCGATCCCATGGTGTTGCTGACTCAACGCACTTCCCATTTGAGTAGCCATCCGGGGCAAATCGCCTTTCCTGGTGGCCGCATCGATCCGCAGGACCGTGACGAAGCCGACGCCGCTCTGCGCGAAGCGTGGGAAGAAGTCGGATTGGAGCGGCGCTTTGTCACCGTTTTGGGTAACCTGCCGGTCTATGCCACCGGAAGCGCATACAGCGTGACACCCGTCGTCGCTTTGGTTCATCCCGGATTTACGCTGCGCCCCAACAGCGGCGAGGTGGCGGAGGTATTTGAGGTCCCGCTCTCCCATTTCACCAACCCCGCGAATCACCGCTGGCATAGCACCGAGTGGGAACCAAGGCCACGCCAATGGTTGTCCATGCCTTACCTGGATGCGCGGGCCGGTGTCGAGCCCGTGGAGCGCTTTGTGTGGGGCGTGACTGCAGGCATATTGCGCAACCTCTACCGTTTTCTGATCGCCTGAGCCGGCAGGACATCTGCGCCGGACGCCCGCTATCATGCGTCCATGGGTTTCTTATCGCTCCTGTTTGCGCTGGTAATTGAGCAAGTGCGCCCGTTCACGGGCATCAGCCGCTTGCGTACGTGGGGTGGTGGCTGGATCGAATGGGTCTTGAAGAACTTTGATGCAGGGGGATCCGGGCAGGGGATGCTGTGTTGGTGCATTGCCGCGCTGGTGCCTGCGGGCTGCGTGATTCTGGTCCATTGGGCGCTGACGCTGTGGCTGGGTGTGTTCAGTGCTTTTCTCTGGAATGTGGCGGTTTTGTACGCGACTTTGGGTTTTCGCCAGTTCAGCCACTACTTCACAGAAATTCGCACCGCCCTGGAGATGGGCGACGACGAAACCGCCCTGCGTATTTTGCAGAGCTGGACCGGGCCGCTGCCCCATTCGCCAACGCGCTCGGAAATCATTCGTCGCCTCGTGGTGCAGTCGGTACTCAGCGCGCACCGCCACGTGTTCGGTGTCTTTACCTGGTATTCGATCGGCTCCCTGTTGGGCCTGGGACCTGCCGGCGCAGTTGTCTATCGCGTCGGTGCATCGATAAGTGCCCGTGCCGTGAAGCCGGTCGACGCTGGCTCCCGCGCCAGTTCGGTGGTGCAAGCGTTTGCCGGTCGACTGTGGTGGTTTTTGGATTGGTTGCCCGTGCGGATGACCGCCATGGGCTTTGCTTTTGTCGGCAGCTTTGAGGAGTCTATTGATTTGTGGCGGCGTTGGGAAATCATCAAACCGGGCGACAACGATGCGCTGCTGCTTGCCGCCACCGCGGGGGCGATTGGTATTCAGTTGAACGAGCCACTGGGAATCGCCACGCCGCCGCCGCACCCAGTAACCGGCGAAACAGGGACTTCGGTTGACGCGGTCAATGGGCAAAAGCAGCCCCAGATTGGGCACCTCGCCGCGGTGGTCGGGCTGGTTTGGCGCACCGTGGTTATGTGGCTGGTGTTACTGGCTCTCATGACGCTGGCGCGCCTGTTGGGCTAATCCATGCGGGCCGTCCTGCGCGGGCGGTGTCAGTAGCGCTGCTGCGAGAGTTCGGCAAAAAGTTCCTGGTAAATCCGGTAGCGATGGGGGCTGATGGATGCGGCGCTTTCGCTGCTGTCGCGTTGCGCGACCCGCGTGATGACGCCACAGCCTGGCTCGTGCAGATGGCTGCAGTTATAGAACTTGCATTGATCCACCCAGGCGCATAAATCGGGCATCAGACTGGCCAGGCGCATAGGGTCAATGTGCTGAAGGCCAAACTCTTGAAAACCGGGCGAATCAATCAGTGCCGTCTTCCGTGCGGCATCGGTCCAGTAGTGGGTGGTGCTGGTGGTGGTGTGTTTGCCTGAATTCAAGGCACTGGAAATTTCCTGCGTCAACGCCTGCGCGCCGGGCACCAACCGGTTGATCAGCGTACTTTTGCCCGCGCCAGAGGGGCCCAGTACCAGGGTGGTCTTTTGCGCTAGTGCGTCCAACAGATCCGACCAGCCGTCTGCGGGGCCGCCGGACGGCGCATTGCCAGGTTGTGATTTGGGACGCAGCGCACTTGCCAACACCGTGTAGCCCATCGCACGGTAGGGGGCCAGGCGCTCCCAGGCGCGGCTGAAATGCGGCTCAAGATCACTTTTATTCAGGACGATCAGAACCGCAATGTCTTGCGCCGCGGCCGCAATCAGGGCGCGGGTGAGCTGGCTCTCTGAGAATTCGGGTTCGGCGGCGATGAGGATCAGCACCAGGTCCAGGTTGGCAGCAAATGACTTGGTGCGTATTTCGTCTTGCCGGTAAAGCAGGTTGCGCCGCTCCAGCACCTGCTCGATCGTGCCTTCGTCCTGCGAAGGCATCCACAGCACCCGGTCGCCCACCACAGTCTGGCTTTTTTTGCCCCGGGCGTGGCACATGAAGCGCTCGCCCTGTGGCGTTTCAACCCAGACATGCCGGCCGTGGCTGGCGACAACCAAGCCTTCGCGCAATGCGGCGGTGGGCGGGCGTGAAGTGGCCAAGCGAGTCAGGCTTTGCCGGCGTCGCCGCCGAACAAGCTGTCGACTTGCTGCGCCGCTTCGATGTCAAGCGAGGTGATGCCGGGCGGTTGGTGGGTGCGCCAGCGCACCGTGCAGCGCTGGTACTGGAGCAGCATGTCGGGATGGTGGTCCATGCGTTCGGACAGATAGGCTACGGCATTGGCAAAGGCGATGGTGGCAAGGTAGTTGTCAAATGCAAAAACCCGCTCAATGGCCAGCGTGGGGCCATCGCCATGGAGCCGCCATTGCGGCAGCGCTGCGAGTTGGTTGAGTAATTGCGGTGCGGTGAACGCGGCGGGCCGGGTCATGCGCGCCAATCAGCTGTAGGTGGCCGACATACGCGCCAAGCGTTCGGTAGCCGGCGGGTGCGAATAGTAGTAACGCACAAACAGCGGGTCGGGTGTGAGCGTAGCCGCGTTGTCCTGGTAGAGCTTGAGCAACGCGGAGGCCAGATCCTGTCCCCGGGTCTGGGCAATGGCGTACGCATCGGCCTGGAATTCATCACGCCGCGACACCTGCGCCAGCAAGGGACGCAGCACACCGCCAATCAGGGGCATCAGCATCATGGCCAGCAGCAAAGCCAGGCCATCGTTGGGGCCGTCGAGCAGAGGCAGAACGCCCATCCCGGTGTAGAACCACACTTGGCTGCTCAGCCAACCCAAGGCCGCAAAGCCGAAGAAGCTCACAGCAAAGAGCATGATGATCCGCTTGGTGACATGGCGGTGTTTGAAATGCCCCAACTCATGGGCCAGCACCGCGTCCACTTCGCCGGGGTCGAGTTGCTTGAGCAAGGTGTCGTAGAAGACCACGCGCTTGGCTGCGCCAAAGCCAGTGAAATAAGCGTTGGCATGCGCGCTGCGTTTGCTGCCGTCCATCACAAACAAGCCCTTGGCGTGAAAGCCGCAGCGCTGCATCAATGCAGTGACCCGCTGTACCAGTTCGGCATCTTGCAGCGGCTCAAAGCGGTTGAACCACGGCGCGATCCAGGTCGGGTAAATCACCATGGCCAGCAGGTTGAAGGCCATCCATGCCGCCCAGATCCACAGCCACCAGAGCGGCCCTGTAGCCCCCATGAGCCACAAAAACAGGGTCAGCAAAGGCAGGCCGATAACCGCGCCCAGCACCAGCGATTTCATCGCGTCTTGCAACCACAGAACTGGGGTCATCTTGTTAAAGCCGAAACGCTGTTCCAGTACAAACGTCATGTACAGCGAAAACGGCAGCTCCAGCAATCCATTGATCAGCGTGAACGCCGCCACCAACGCGACTTGCTGCACCAGGCCAGTCCCCAGCCATTGCGCTAACAGCGCATTGAGGGTGGACAGACCCGACAGCAAGGTCCAGCCCAAAGTCAGGGCCACGCCCCATGCCAGATCCAACAGGCCGAAGCGGGTTTTTGCAATCGTGTAATCCGCTGCTTTGTGGTGCGCTGCCAGGCTGATGCTGGCGGCAAACAGGGGCGGCACGGCTTCGCGGTGCGCCGCGACATGGCGTATCTGGCGCGAAGCCAACCAGAATTTCAGCCAGGTGTGAGCCAGAAGCGCCGCCGCAAAGGCCAGCGTGAGGGTGTAAGAGGGGTCGAAAGCGGTGTCTTGCATGGGGGCGGAGTTTAGGTGATAGGCGACAATTCCCCTATGAACACTGCCCCAACCAACACCGCCGCCAGCGCACTGGCTAAATCCGAGAACAACCTGGTCTGGCTGGATTGCGAAATGACAGGACTGAATCCCAAAGAGGACAGGTTATTGGAAATCGCGGTTGTAGTAACTGACCCGCATGTGCAAGTCCGGATGGAGGGGCCCGTTTTTGCGATTCACCAAAGCCAAGCTCAGCTCGACAAAATGGACGCCTGGAACCAGGGCACACATGGCAAAAGCGGTTTGATTGACCGGGTGCGCGCCAGCACGGTGACGGAGGCGCATGCCCAAGCGGTCTTGCTGGACTTTCTGGCGGCCTATGTTCCCAAGGGGGAGTCGCCGATGTGTGGCAACACCATCGGGCAGGACCGGCGTTTTTTGGTCGAGTACATGCCGGGGTTGGAAGCCTTTTTCCACTACCGCAACCTCGATGTCAGCACGCTCAAAGAGTTGTCCAAACGCTGGCGGCCCGAAGTCTATGCATCTTTCAAAAAGCAACAAAGCCACACGGCGTTGGCGGACGTGCACGAGTCCATCGACGAGTTGTTGCACTACCGGCAACATTTCTTGAAACTCGAGGTCACCGGACTGCCGCCGGTTTGAGCTTAGGTAGAAACCCGTATGTGTGGCATACTTGCGGGCTTCGCCAGCGGCGGCCCACACGGGCTGCCAGCGAACTGTTGCATCTCCCCTCATACACCGGGCCCCGCAAAGTGGGCCTTCCCCGCGCCGGTCATTCTTGACTGAAACCCGGCAGGTTCCGTTTGATGGTTGATGTCCTTTAACCATTGACGGAACGCCCAGGCAGCGCCTGGCGTTCGCGTGTGAGTATGAAAATATGACTGAATCTTTTGGCTCAGGCAGTGAGCAATTCGCTGCCGAAGAATTTCCCGCAACTTCCGAACATGTCAAGGCTGCAGATGCATCGTCCATTGTTCAAACGGACGAACTGGCAGAGCAGGCACCGACCGCGCCCAACGGTTTCGCTGTCATGGGATTGGCTCCCGAGCTGGTCGCTGCGACCACCGATTTGGGCTACACCGAACCCACCATGGTTCAGCAAAAAGTTATCCCTTTGGCATTGCCCAAATTGCCGGGCGCGAAAGCCAGCAATTTCATCGACCTGATGGTCTCCAGCCAGACCGGCAGCGGCAAAACTGCCGCTTTCTTGTTGCCGGTCTTGCACACCTTGCTGACCCAGCGCGCCGAGGCGGAAGCCACCGAAAAGGCCCAGTACGAGCAGGCCGTGGCGGATGCGCTGGCTAACGGCGAAGCACCTCCGAAGCGCGCCAAGCGCAAAGACCCGACCAACCCGCGTAACTTCAAAGCCGCCACGCCCGGCGCCCTGGTGCTGTGCCCCACGCGCGAGCTGGCCCAGCAGGTGGCGCACGACGCCATCGATCTGGTTCAGCATTGCCGCGGTCTGCGTATTGCCAATGTGGTGGGCGGTATGCCGTACCAATTGCAAATTGCCAAGCTGCAAAACGCCGACCTGGTGGTGGCCACGCCCGGCCGCTTGCTGGACCTGCAGCGTTCGATGCAACTCAAACTCGATGAAGTGCAGTTTTTGGTGGTTGACGAAGCCGATCGCATGCTCGACCTCGGTTTTTCGGACGACCTGGCCGAGGTTAACCAGCTCACGATCAACCGCAAGCAAACCATGATGTTCAGCGCCACCTTTGCGCCGCGCATCCAGCAACTGGCGGCCCGCGTGATGCGCGAACCCCAGCGCATCACCATCGACAGCCCGCAGGAAAAGCACGCCAACATCAAGCAGGTCCTGTTCTGGGCCGATCACGCTGCCCACAAGCGCAAATTGCTGGACCACTGGTTGCGTGACGCCAGCATCAATCAGGCCATTGTGTTTGCCAGTACCCAGATTGAGTGCGACGGCTTGGCCAATGATTTGCAGCAAGATGGTTTCTCGGCTGTAGCCTTGCATGGCGCGCTCAGCCAAGCTGTGCGCAACCGCCGCTTGATGGCCTTGCGCCAGGGCCAGGTGCAAATTCTGGTGGCCACCGATGTGGCAGCGCGCGGCATCGACGTGCCCACCATCACCCACGTATTCAATTTCGGCCTGCCCATGAAGGCCGAGGACTACACCCACCGCATCGGCCGCACCGGCCGAGCAGGGCGCGATGGTCTGGCCATCACCTTCGCTGAGTTCCGCGATCGCCGCAAGATTTTTGATATCGAGGCTTACAGCCGTCAGCCGATTAAGGCGGAGACCATTCCCGGTTTGGAGCCGCAGCAGCGCATGCCCGAGTCACGCCCCAGCTTCGCTGGCCGCGGCGGCCGCGACAGCGCCGGCCCGGCCCGTGGTTTTGGCGGTCCGCGCAAACCCGCCGGTGGCCCGCGCGATTTCAATGGCCGCAGCGAAGGCCCGTCCTACGCCCGCAAAGGCGGCTTCAACGACCGTTTTGCCGGTGATGCGCGGGATAACCGTGACAACCGCGATCCCCGGTTCGCGCAGGACGATGCACCCCGCGCGCCGCGCGCGGACTTCCGCCCGGCGATGGGTGGTCGCCCCGATGTGCGTGCGGATTCACGCCCCGACTTTCGGCCTGACACCCGTCCGGCTGGAACACGCGCTGATGCGCGCCCGGCATTTGCAGAACGCAAACCCGGTGCCCCGCGCCCAACCCTGGGCAAGCCGACCTTCGGCAAGCCCGGCGGTTTCCCCAAGCCCGTCGGTGCCGGTGGCAAAGTGTTTGTACCGCGGGATGCGAAAAAGCGTTTTGCGCCTGACGCCTGAGAGGTGAAACGGGCGCTGTGCGCCCGGCGTTCACGCCATGCCGTTGCGGCGGGCGAGTTCGGCAAAAAAAGCGGCCTGATCCATCCCGGACAGGCCGTTTTCGTTGGCGCTGGCGTACAGCGCTTCCAACAGCCCGGTAATCGGCGCCTCAAATCCCAGTTCCTGTGCGGTCGCCATGGCGTTGCGCATGTCTTTGAGTTGTACCGAGATGCGCCCGCGCGGTGCAAAGTCGCGCTCGATCATGCGTTGCCCGTGGACTTGCAAGATGCGGCTGTCGGCAAAGCCGCCGGTGACGGCTTCCTTCACTTTAGCGATGTCCGCACCGCCCTTGGCGCACAGCAGCAGCGCCTCGGCGACCACGCCAATCGTCACGCCCACAATCATCTGGTTGGCCAGTTTGGCCAGCTGACCGGAGCCGGTAGGACCCACCAGCGTCGGGCGGCCGAAATGCGTCAGCACAGCGCGGGCGCGTTCGAAGGTTTCTTCGCTGCCGCCGGCCATGATGGCCAGATTGCCGGCCTCCGCCCCCAGGGTTCCGCCGGAGACCGGTGCATCCAAATAGCCCACGCCCTGCGCCGCCAGGCGCTGCCCGTGGCTGCGTGCCTGCGCCGGCTGAATCGACGACATGTCAATCAGCAGGCTGCCGTGTTGCAGCGCCGGCGCCAGCCCTTGTTCAAACAGCACGGATTCCACAATCTGGCCGTCTTCGAGCATAGTGACCACGATGTCGGCATGGCGTACCGCCTGAGCTGGCGTGTCGTGCACCTGCGCGCCCAAGGCCTCCAGGGGCTGCGCTTTGGAGCGGGTGCGGTTCCAGATATGGGGCTGCAGCCCCGCCTCACACAGGCGCTTGGCCATGGGCAGGCCCATGAGGCCAATGCCGATCAATGCAACTTGCATGGGCAACTCCGCTTACATCAGCAAATGTTCGCCAGCGTTATCGCCGCCGAGAATGACGTAGTTCACCCGCCGCACATCCATCAAGCGGGTGCCGCCCGCATAGCTGATCGAGCTTTGCAAATCCTGCTCCATCTCCACCAGCGTCTCAGCCAGTTTGCCCTTAACGGGTTCCAGAATGCGCTTGCCTTCGACGTGCTTGTATTCGCCCTTGTTGAAGTCGGATGCCGAGCCGTAATACTCTTTGTACAGCTTGCCATCGACCTCCACGGTTGCGCCCGGGCTTTCCTCGTGACCAGCGAGCATGGAGCCGATCATCACCATGCTCGCACCAAAGCGCACGCTCTTGGCAATGTCGCCGTGCTCACGGATACCGCCGTCGGCGATGATGGGTTTGGTCGCCACGCGGGCGCACCACTTCAAGGCGCTGAGCTGCCACCCTCCAGTGCCAAAACCGGTTTTGAGCTTGGTGATGCAGACCTTGCCCGGGCCGATGCCGACCTTGGTGGCGTCCGCGCCCCAGTTTTCCAAATCGATGACCGCCTCCGGCGTGCCCACATTGCCCGCAATGATGAAGGTATCAGGCAGGTTTTCTTTGATGTGGCTGATCATCGCGTGCACGCTGTCGGCATGGCCGTGGGCGATGTCGATGGTGATGAAGTCCGGACGCAGGCCTTCGCTGCGCATGCGGCTGATGGATTCGTGATCAGCCTTTTTGACGCCTACCGATATCGATGCATACAAGCCCTGCGCGGCCATGTCGCGCACAAACTGGAGGCTGTCCAGGTCAAAGCGGTGCATGACGTAGAAGTAACCGTTGCGCGCAAGCCAGGCGCAAATTTGCGGGTCGACCACGGTTTTCATGTTTGCCGGCACGACCGGCAGGCGGAAGGTGTGTTTACCCAGTGTGACGCTGGTGTTGCACTCCGAGCGGCTTTCAACCCGGCATTTGCGGGGCAGCAGCAAGATATTGTCGTAGTCAAAAATTTCCATGATCCAAGCTCCAGGTGAAGTCTGCAAGACCAGCCGCTGAACGGCCGGGGCGCTTGGATTGGGACCGGCAAAAAAATACCGGGTGCCAAATGCTTGGGCCCGGTGACTGATTCTATCGACTTCCTACAATCCCCCGATGCTGCCCCCATCCCCCCTGGTTGAATCCCTGAATCCTGAGCAGCGCGCCGCTGTCGAACTCCCCGCAGAGCACGCGCTGATTCTGGCTGGAGCGGGCTCCGGCAAGACCCGGGTGCTGACGACCCGCATTGCCTGGCTTCTGCAAAACGGCCACGTCACGCCCGGCGGCGTATTGGCGGTGACTTTCACCAACAAGGCTGCCAAAGAAATGATGACGCGCCTGTCGGCCATGCTGCCGGTCAATGTGCGCGCGATGTGGATCGGCACCTTCCATGGCCTGTGCAACCGATTTTTGCGCACCCACTACAAGACGGCCAACCTGCCGCAGGCTTTTCAGATTCTGGACACGCAAGACCAACTGAGCGCGGTCAAGCGCCTGTGTAAACAAATGGGCGTCGACGAAGACCGGTTGCCACCCAAGCAGCTCATGTGGTTCATCGCCGGTTGCAAAGAAGACGGCCTGCGCCCGCAGCACGTGGAATTGCGCGACCCCGAGACCCGCCGCAAGGTCGATCTGTACCAGTTGTACGAAGAGCAATGCCAGCGCGAAGGTGTGGTCGATTTTGGCGAGCTGATGCTGCGCTGCTACGAGTTACTGCGCGACCATGCGGATATCCGCGCCCATTACCAGCGGCGTTTTCGCCACATCCTGATCGACGAATTCCAAGACACGAACAAGCTGCAATATGCCTGGGTCAAGATGCTGGCCGGTGTGGACGCCAGTGGCGTGGCGGGGCCGCCGGGGCAGGGTGGGGCGGTGCTGGCGGTGGGTGATGACGACCAGAGCATTTACGCTTTTCGCGGCGCGCGGGTGGGCAATATGGCCGACTTCGTGCGCGAGTTTGATGTGCGCCACCAGATCAAGCTGGAGCAGAACTACCGCAGCCACAGCAACATCCTCGACGCAGCCAACGCGCTTATCAGTAATAACAGCACACGTCTGGGCAAAAACCTGCGCACCGACCAGGGCCCGGGCGAGCCGGTGCGGGTTTATGAGGCGACCAGTGACTTTGCCGAAGCGCAGTGGATGGTCGATGAGATGCGCCAGCTCGTGCGCGACGGCCTGCCGCGCAGCGAGGTGGCGGTGCTGTACCGCTCCAACGCGCAAAGCCGGGTGATCGAGACCGCGCTGTTCAACGCCGCCGTCCCTTACCGCGTGTATGGAGGTTTGCGCTTTTTTGAGCGTGCCGAAATCAAACATGCATTGGCCTATTTGCGTTTGCTGGAGAACCCCAACGACGACACCAGCTTCATGCGGGTGGTGAACTTTCCGGCGCGCGGCATCGGTGCGCGCAGCATCGAACAACTGCAAGACCTGGCCAAGTCCAGTGGCTGCTCGCTGCACGACGCGGTCAGCGCCTTGCCGGGGCGGGCCGGGGCCAATATTGCGGCCTTTGTGGCCAAGATCGATGTGCTGCGCGAGCAGACCGCCGACATGAATTTGCGCGACATCATGGCGACCATGCTGGACCACAGCGGTTTGCTGACCCATTACCGCGCGGAGCGTGAAGGCGAGGACCGGCTGGAAAATTTGGAAGAGCTGCTCAGCGCTGCGGAGAGTTTTGTGCTGCAAGAAGGCTTTGGGCGTGAGGCCGCTGGGCTGGCCCCAGCGATGCTCAGCCAAAGCCCGGCCAGCCAGGGCCTGGACCCGAACGCTGCCCTTGAACCCACTTCACCCGAATTCGACGAAACCGGCGAGACCCTCTCGCCCCTGGTCGCGTTCCTGACGCACGCCGCGCTGGAAGCCGGCGACAACATGGCGCAGGCCGGGCAGGATGCGGTGCAACTCATGACGGTGCACGCGGCGAAGGGTTTGGAGTTCGATGCGGTTTTCATCACCGGGCTGGAAGAAGGTTTGTTCCCCAACGAAAACGCCCTAAGCGACCGCGATGGTTTGGAGGAAGAGCGGCGCCTCATGTATGTGGCCATCACCCGCGCCCGCCAGCGCCTGTACCTGACTTTCAGCCAGACCCGCATGCTGCACGGCCAGACCCGCTACAACCTGCGGAGCCGCTTTTTCGATGAGTTGCCGGAGGAGAACCTCAAGTTCCTCACTCCGGCGCGTGCGCCTGCGCGCAGCGGCTATGGCAACAGCTGGGGTGCCGGTACGCGCGACACCAGCTTTGCGCCGGCATGGAGCACCGCCGCAGCGCCACCCGTGGCCCAAAAAGAACCCGCTGCGCACGGACTGCGCTTGGCGCAAAAGGTGTTTCATAACAAATTTGGTGAGGGCACGATCCTCACCTTGGAGGGCAGTGGCGACGACGCCCGCGCCCAGATCAACTTTCCCCGCCACGGAACCAAGTGGCTGGCCTTGAGCGTGGCCAAACTCACACCGGTGTAGCGCTGCGGGTTTGACTGCGCAAAAAAAGCACCCCGCAGGGTGCTTTTTTCTTTGGCGTCGCGGTTCGCCTATTTGTTGTCCAGCATCAGGCCGGGTGGCAAGACCACGCCCTGGATGGCGATTTGCCCCAGTTTGAAAAACACATCGGTGTTATCCATCACGCCGGTGAAGGAGTAGGCGCCTGGGCCAAAGGCAGACAGGGGGATGTCACTCGCCGTGTGCACCGCGCTGTTGCCCGGAACCTGGCCGGTAATCAGGAACTTGCCATCGGCATCACGTTTGGACGGGTCTACCGGGTAGGCGGCTAGGGGCTGGCTTTTTACGAACGGCTGCTGGCTGTCCTGCAAGGGCAGGGCGTTGGTGCGGTAGTCCTCAAAGCGGTCCGAGTTAGCGCCGTAGGCCACCAGCAGGCGGTTGTCGATGTCGGTGGTTTCAGGGTAACCATCTGCGGCGATGCGGTACTTGGGAAAGCCCGCCGCCTCATAGACGCCTACAGCTTTGTCGCGCAGGGCGGTACCGCCTTCGCGCACCAATTCTTGCAAGCGCGCGTCGCTCACCACCGAGCCGCCGATCAGCGCGACGCCAGCGCACTCGTGGTCGGCGGTCACGATGACAATGGTGTCGCCACGGCGCGCGGCAAAGTCGCGGGCCAGCGCAATCGCCCGGTCGAACTCGATGGTGTCAAGCATCCAGCGTTCGGTGTCCATGGCGTGCGCCTGCTTGTCGATGGAGGCGCCCTCAACCATCAGTACAAATCCCTCTTTTTTACGCTCCAGCACAGCCAGTGCTTTGGCGGTCATCTCATCGAGCATGGGCTGGTCAGGGAACCCGTAATCGTCGACCACGCGATTCCTGCCCTCGTTACCCACACCTTGCCCCTGTTTGCGCCGACCGTCCATTTTGTCGAGTGCGACATTCATGTTGGAGTGGGAAAACAGCCCGAGCACCTGCTCCGCGGTGTGGGCGTTCAGCGCATCCATGTCGGTTTTGCTGGCGGCATAGGCAAATCCGGCAGCCTGGAATTCGCTGATCAAATCGCGGTCCTTGTCCAATTTGCCGGCTGCTGCGCCCCAAGCTTTGACGATGTCAGCCGTGTGCGCGTCGCTGGCTGAAAACGCGTAGTCGGTGCGGTCGCCACGGGCGGATCCGGGCGTGCTCGCTGGCAAAAACCACTTGCGCCCGCCCCCCATCAGAACCGACAGCCCGTGCAGTTTGCGGTCGTCCAAAAACTGGTCGACGATGCCTGTTCCAGCACCCCGGTTGCTGGTGTGGATGGCGTTGCCCGCTGGGGTTGCGTCAAACACGTCGGCGGTGGTCACGATGCCCAGCGCCTTGCCTTGGGTGCGGTGCAGGTATTCGCTCAGGTATTCGATGCGCGGGTTGTCAAACGGGTCCAGTGTGTCGTCGGGGAAAACGCCCTCTTCGTTGTTGTTGTTTTTGTTACCCGAGACATAGGCCGTCATGCCCGGGGAAGAGTCGGTGACCACGGAATTGAGCGAGGCGGTTTTCACCATGCCCGTGACGGGGAAAGTATCCATCGCCAAAGGCTGAATGACTTTGCCTTGGGCATAGCCGCCTGCCACGATGCGGGCCGCAGTGCGCTGGGCCGCGCCCATACCATCGCCCAGCAGAATGATGATGTTCTTGACTTTTTGCGCACCTGGGTTCAGCGCCACGACTTCAAAATTGCCGGTGGCAGTCACGCTTTGTCCGTCGCTTTGCGTTGCGGTAACACTGAAGGTGTGCAGCCCGGGCTGCTCCACGCTGATGGCGCGGCTGGATACAACGGCCGCGTTGGCGGGTACGCCTTTGATGCAAAGTGCTTCGCAGATCTTGATGGCGACGTTGGCTTGCAACGTGATTCCATCGATGGAAAAACTGGCTGCGGTGATGCGTTTGCCGGCATCGTCAGGCCGCACGGTAGCCTGCAAGTCAAAGCGCTGGCCCGGCAGAAAACGCGCGATGACAGGATTTTGCCGCTGGCTGCTGAACAGTTCGCTGGGCGGGGTCAGCCGCGTCACCGCGGGCGCTGCGAGCGAGGGGACTGCAGCGCCGCAAAGGGCAATAGCGGCCAGGAGGGCGATGGGGGAGGTCTTGCGAAACGTCATAGTGTCCTTCCGGGGTGGGTGAAAAATGGGTGCGGGCGCGTGCGCGTCGGTGCGCTCAATGCCGGTGTTGCAGGGAATGGAAATAGGCGGCCAGTTCCAGGGGATTCATGCCGCGCGTCGCTTGTGCGGGCAGACGCAAACGGACCCAGGACACGCGCCCGTCAAGCTCTTCAAACCGTCCGACTTCCAGTTTTCCGGTGAGCGCAATCAGACCTCGGGTGTAGGGGACGACCCATCCCTGCTGTTCGGTATCCAGGTAAACGGTGGCAAGTGCCAGCGGCAAATCATCGGCATCGCCGTCAGCGTGCTCGCTCATTTGAACGGGGCGGGGTGACAACATGAAGCGCCCGGGCTGCGCCTGCTCCTGTTGCACCATAAATCCCACCAGGCGCACAGTTTGCCCGTCGGCGCGGCGCAGCGTTTCGGTGATCTGCGGGCCACGGGGTCCGAGCGGCTGCTGATAAAAATCGCGAAACGCGAGGTCGACGGGGGTTTGGGCGCAGGCGATACAGCAAACAGCCCACGCCAACACGGTGCCGACAGACTGCCAAGGGCCTGCAAACAGCCAAGGTGCTTGGGCAGGACGTGCTGGGGCGCTTGTCGGGTTGAAACGGGACATGGCATGCAGTGTGCCAAATTCCCATGACAGTTGCGTGATGCCGCTTGGCGGCGGCCGGCGGACCCCTTTAGGCCAATATCACCTCGGTGGCGTCAAAGCAGGCCTCGAAGCTGAACAGCATCGACGCAAAAAACGCCGCCGCCGTCACCAGCAAGGCAGGGAACAATGCGATGTTGACGGCCTCGTCGCTCCCCATCAGCATCCCGGCTAAGGCCACCAGCATGGCTACCGCCATGAAGACGCCGAACCAGACGATCGTGTACACCGTCAACGCCCAGATGTTGCGCCAGCAGGCAACCAGGCTGAAAAAAACACTTTTCAGAGGGCTGATGGCGTGCCACTGGACCAGCGCGGGCGCATGCCAGAACATCATGGATGCAGGCAGGTAAATGCCCATGGCCAATAGCGCTGCGAGTTGGAACTCCGGGCTTTGCAGCGTGGCCGCGTCGATGTCACCGCCCAGCAGATACATGCGTGCAAACGTGCCGCCGTCGGCGCTGGCCGATACCACCAGCGCCAACAAAACCGCGCCCGCATACATCGCCCCCAATACGGCCATGTTGCGCGCATGCTGCGGCCCGGAACGGAATGCGCTGAGCAGCACGGTCGGCATCGGAAAGCGTCCCTGCGAGGCCTGGCGGCTGGCAACAAAAAAACCCAGTGTGACGGCGGGCATGAGCGTCAGACCGAGGATGTTGCCAATCCATGGAATGGCACTGAGGAGCGAAATCAAGGCCACAAAAATCAGAAACAGGCCGGTAAACGCCAAGGGTTGGCGGAAAAAAGTCCGCAGGCCCAGCTTGACCCAGGTTGCTCCCTCGCGGGCCGGGACGATGACGAGTTTCATAAGCGGGTCATTACAGCGCGAGCTGTTCCATGGTGAGCGGGTGGGCTATGCGCTGGCGCAGTGCCGATTCAAAGCGACCGGGGTCGTGGGCATGGAGCATAGAGGCTTGCCGCGGCAGGTGCCAGTCCCACAGGCGCGAAATCCAAAACCGCAGGGCTGCAGCGCGCAGCGCGTCGGGCAGCAGGCGGCGCTCGTGCGGGGTCAGCGGGCGTATCTGGTTGTAGGCGGCCAAAAAAGCCTGGCTGCGCGCCGGATCGGTGCTGGCGTCGGGGAAATGCACGCACCAGTCATTGACCGCAACGGCCACGTCGAACAACAGCGTGTCCACGCCGGCGAAATAAAAGTCAAAAAAACCGCTCAAGCGCGCCGCGCCGTCAGGCAGGGTTTCAAACATCACGTTGTCACGGAACAGGTCGGCGTGAATGGGGCCGCGCGGCAGCGCCGCCCAGTCGGCTTGCGTGGCCAGCGTGTTCTGGTGCGCGAGTTCGGCTTGCAGCAGGTCCGATTGCGCGGGGGTGGTGTGCGGCAGGACCAGGGGCACGGTGTCGTTCCACCACGCCAGGCCGCGCAAGTGCGCCTGCGCCATGTCAAAAGATTGTCCTGCCAGGTGCATGCGCGCCAGCGCTTCGCCGACCTGGGCGCAATGCGCCGGCCCGGGCTGCAATTCGAACGCGCCGCGCAGCCGGTTGACCACGGCGGCCGGTTTGCCATGCATGGGATGCACCAGGTTGCCCGCCGCGTCCGCGGTGGGGTCGGGCACGATGATGCCCGCGTGCGCCAGGTGCTTCATCAGCCGCAGGTAAAAGGGCAGCTGCTCAAAGTTCAGACGCTCAAACACCGTGAGCACGTATTCGCCCTGGTCGGTGGTTGCAAAGTAGTTGGTGTTTTCGATTCCGCTGGAGCAGCCTTCGAGTGCGGTGAGGCGGCCCAGCCGGAGCGCGGATAGGAGCGTGGCTGCCTGCGCAAAAGAAACTTCTGTGTAAACCGCCATGGGATGAGCTTGAGGAAACGGGCAGAGGGGTGTTGGGACGCCAGCGCGGAATTGTAGGTGGCGGGGCACAGGCACAATCTACGGATGCTTGACGCCGCTCCTTCTTCCGCCAGTGCCCCTGAACCCGCCGCAGCCCCCGCAACACTGCTGCTGATCGACGGATCCAGCTATCTGTATCGCGCATTTCACGCCATGCCGGACCTGCGTGCCGACCCGGCCGACCCCTCCAGCCCGCCCACCGGCGCCATACGCGGCTTTGTCAACATGATGCAGGCGCTGAAAAAAGAGGTCCCGGCGGCCTACGTGGCCTGTGTGTTTGACGCCAAAGGCCCGACCTTTCGAGACGCCATTTATCCGCAGTACAAGGCCAACCGCTCGCCCATGCCGGACGATTTGCGCGCCCAGATCCAGCCCATCCACGAACTCGCGCGCTTGCTGGGAATGAAAGTGCTGGACGTGCCGGGCGTGGAGGCCGATGACGTCATCGGAACCCTGGCGCACCGCGCAGCCGCCCGGGGCTGGGATGTCGTGGTCAGCAGCGGCGATAAAGATCTGGCGCAACTGGTGACCGAGCGGATCGTCATCATCGACACCATGAACGGCAAACGCCGTGACCGCGCCGGAGTAGAAGCGGAATTCGGCATTCCGCCGCACCTGATGCTGGACTACCAGAACCTGGTCGGCGATACCGTGGACAACGTGCCGGGTGTCGCCAAAGTCGGGCCGAAAACGGCGGTGAAATGGTTGCTGGAATACGGCAGCTTGCAAGCCGTTATCGAGAACGCGGCCCAGATCAAAGGTGTGGTCGGTGACAACCTGCGCGCTGCGCTGGACTGGTTGCCAACGGCCCGCAGCCTGCTGACCATCAAAACCGATTGCGATCTGACGGCGTATCTGCCGCAACTGCCCGGACTCGAAGATTTGGTGCGGTTGGCGCCCGATCAGACGGGCCTGCTGGACTTCTACACCCGTTACGGGTTCAAGGGCTTGGCCAAATCGGCGCAAGAGTCCGCTGCACCCGCCGCTTCCACGCCTGGGGCCGCGCAGCCCAGCTTGTTTGGCGATGCGCCCGCGCAAGCCATCCAACAATCGGAATCTGACCCCGATTATTCGTACCAGACGGTGCTGGATTGGGCGGGGTTTGATGGGTGGATGGCCAAGATCGACGCGGCGGCTTTGGTGGCGGTGGACACCGAGACCACGTCGCTGCATGAAATGCAGGCCCAGATCGTGGGGATCAGCTTGTGCGTCACCGCAGGTGAGGCGGCGTACATCCCCCTGGCCCACAGTTTTGCCGGCGCGCCCGAGCAACTGCCTTTGGCCGAAGTGCTGGCGCGCCTGAAGCCCTGGCTGGAGGATCCGGCGCGCGCCAAACTGGGGCAGCATGTCAAATACGACCGCCATGTTTTTGCCAACCATGGCATTGAAGTGCAGGGCTATCTGCACGACACCATGCTGCAAAGCTATGTGCTGGAAGTACACCAACCCCACAGCCTGGAAAGCCTGGCAGCGCGGCATTTGGGGCGCAAGGGCTTGAGCTTTGAAGATTTGTGCGGCAAAGGCGCTTCGCAAATTGGCTTTGACCAGGTGGAAATTGCCCGCGCCGCGCAATACGCCTGCGAAGACGCCGACATGACCCTGGCGGTTCACCAGCGCCTGTGGCCACTGCTGGAGGCCGATCCGCGTTTGCGTTATATCTATGAACTGGAAATCGCCAGCAGCGAAGCGCTGTACCGGGTGGAGCGCAATGGCGTGCTGATTGATGCCCCCACTTTGGCGGCCCAAAGCCATGCTTTAGGGGCCCGCATTCTGGAGCTGGAAACCGAGGCGCATGCCCTGGCCGGACAGCCGTTCAACTTGAGCAGCCCCAAACAAATCGGCGAGATCTTTTTCACCAAGCTAGGGCTTCCGGTGGTCAAGAAAACCGCCACCGGCGCGCCCAGTACCGACGAAGAGGTGTTGGAGAAACTGGCCGAAGATTTCCCGTTGCCGGCCAAGATCCTCGAGCACCGGGGCCTCGCCAAGCTCAAAGGGACCTACACCGACAAACTGGCGCAGCTCGCCAACCCGCGTACGGGGCGGGTTCATACCCACTATGCGCAAGCGGTGGCGGTGACCGGGCGCCTGTCGAGCAACGACCCCAACTTGCAGAACATCCCGATCCGCACGCCCGAGGGGCGGCGCGTGCGCGAGGCATTTGTAGCGCCGCCGGGCAGCCTGATCGCCAGCGCCGATTACAGCCAGATCGAGCTGCGCATCATGGCCCACTTGAGTGGTGATGAAGCCTTGTTGCGAGCTTTCCACGAAGGTTTGGATGTGCACCGCGCAACGGCTGCCGAGGTCTTCGGCTTGGCGGTAGACCAGGTGAGTTCCGAGCAGCGCCGATATGCCAAGGTGATCAACTTCGGGCTGATTTATGGCATGAGCGCCTATGGCTTGGCGCGCAACCTCGGTATCGACAACACCGCAGCCAAAAACTACATCGAGCGCTACTTCGCCCGCTTCGCCGGGGTCAAGCGCTATATGGATGACACCCGCGCGCAGGCCAAAGCCCAGGGCTACGTGGAAACCGTCTTTGGCCGCCGCTTGTATTTGCCGGAGATTCAATCTTCCAACGGCCAGCGCCGTGCCGGGGCCGAGCGCGCCGCCATCAACGCGCCCATGCAGGGCACCGCCGCCGACCTGATCAAACTGAGCATGGTCAAAATCCAGGAGGTTCTGGATGTGCAACAGCGCACCACCAAAATGATCATGCAGGTGCATGATGAACTGGTATTTGAAGTGCCCCAGGCCGAGGTGGACTGGCTGAAAGTCGAAATTCCCCGCTTGATGGCGGGCGTCGCATCCCTCAAGGTACCGCTCTTGGCTGAGATGGGGGTGGGTCCGAATTGGGATCAGGCCCATTGATGCGCCATGCCCCTGTGAGCGCCTGGGGTCCGACGCCTTTGTTTTAATGTCGTCCCCGATTGCCACCGGGACATCCGGCAGGCCCTTGAATCAAAAATGGAAGGAAAGCGTTGGAATCATGGATACACATCTTGAAGGGGCTTTCGTGCCCGAATCCGCCGGCGCTCCGAACCGGCGCGAGGCGATGAAGCTGGCCGCCACCGTTGGCATGGGTCTGGGCTTTGCCGCCGCTGTGCTGCCGGTGCAGGCGCAATCGGTCATCCAAACGTCGGCCGAGGGTTTGCAAGCCGGTTGGGTCCATGTCGATGTGGCCGGCTTCGCGATGCGCGCGTACCGGGCCGCTCCGGTGGGGCGCAGCAACCTGCCGGTGGTGATGGTGGTGCCCGAGATATTCGGCGTGCATGAACACATCTGCGACGTCACCCGCCGTCTGGCGCACCGAGGTTATCTGGCGATTGCGCCGGACTTGATGCAGCGCCAGGGCGACCCCTCCACCATCAGCGACGTGGCCAAAATCATTTCAGACGTCGTGTCCAAAGTGCCCGATGCCCAGGTGATGCAAGACCTGGACGCCACTTTCGACTGGGCAATCCGCAACGGCGGCGACGTCAAGCGCGTGGCGATCACCGGCTTTTGCTGGGGTGGGCGCATCGTGTGGCTGTACACCGCGCGCCAGACGCGGCTGCGCGCAGCTGCGGCCTGGTATGGGCAGGTGAACGGCAAGCGCGGGCCGCTCACGCCCATGCAGCCGATTGATTGGATGCGTGACCTGCACGCGCCAACACTGGGCTTGTACGGCGGTGCCGACACCGGCATCCCGGCCGAACATGTGCAGCTGATGCGCGATGCCTTGCAGTCCGGTTCCGAGGCCGCCCAGGAGAGCCTGATCCAGGTTTATCCCGACGTTCCCCACGCCTTTCATGCAGACTACCGCCCCAGTTACCGCAAAGAGGCTGCGCAGGATGCCTGGGCGCGTATGCTCGCCTGGTTCCGGCAACATGGAGCCGCTTGAAACGCGCTTTTTATGACCCTGTTAGCGATTGTGTTGGGCACGCTGTGTGCCGGTATTGGTAGTGTCTGGTTGGCTGCAGCATTGAGCTTCGGCGTCCTGGCGCGCTACACCCAGCACATGCTCAGCCTGGCCGCCGGTGCGCTCCTGGCCACCGCGTTCATGCACCTGCTCCCCGAGGCCTTTGAGAGCGGCGCCGAGCCGCATGACCTGTTCCCTGTTTTGTTGGTGGGCTTGGTGTTTTTCTTTTTGCTGGACAAGGCTGAACTCTGGCACCACGGGCATGAGCATGGCGAATCGGGCCATCAACACGGCGCCCAACATCACGAGGACGATCACCACCACCAGGCGGCAGGCCATGCCGGTCATGCGCACGGCGACCACCAGCACGGACCGGTCACCGGCAGTTGGGCGGTCCTGGCCGGCGACAGCGTGCACTGTTTTGGCGACGGCGTGCTGATCGCGTCGGCTTTTATCGCTGACCTGCGCTTAGGTGCCATCGCGGCCCTGGCGGTGCTGGCCCATGAAGTGCCGCACCACATGGGCGATTTGATGGTTTTGCGCGCCGGGGCTTCCAACAAAAGGGTGGCGCTTGTGAAAGTGTCATTGGCCGGTGCAGTGACCACGCTGGGTGGCCTGCTGGGTTTCTGGCTGGTGGCCCAGCTGGAAGATGCCTTGCCGTATTTTTTGGTCGTGGCCTCGGCTAGCTTTATGTATGTCGCGCTGGCGGACTTGATTCCACAGTTGCAAAAACGCCTGAGCGCAGCGCAGACGGCGGCCCAAATCGCCTGGCTGCTCGCCGGTGTCGGCTTGGTCACGGCCGTCAGCGCATTGGCGCACGGCGGGCATTGATCGGAACTTCTCCCATGGCTGTGTTGTTACGTCCATTGTTGGTGGCCGCCTGCGCGGTGGCCCTGGCCGCTTGTAGCGTGACAACACCCCCTGCGACCGTGACCGCGCCAGCCCCGGTGGATTGGAACGCTCCGCTGCCGCACGGGGGCAGCCTCACCGATTTGCGTGCCTGGTGGCAGGCCCAGAACGATCCCATATTGGTGGCCTTGATTGACGACGCGCAGGCCTTGAGTCCGACCGTTGCCGCCGCCCTGAGCCGGGTCGAGACGGCCCGTGCCAACGAAGTGACCGCGCAAGCCGCTTTGTTGCCCGGTGTCAGCGCCAGTCTGTCGTCCGGGCGTTCGGTGTCTCTGCCCTCCACCCCGGCTGCGACCAGCACGGCGGTGACCGTGCAGACCAGTTGGGAGATTGATGTGTTTGGCGCGGCGCGCATTGCCCGTGCGGCCATGGCAGGTCAAACCCAAGGCAGCCAGGCCCAGTGGCATGACGCGCGGGTTTCGGTGGCGGCCGAAGTCGCCAGTACCTATTACGCGCTGGCGCATTGCTGGAAGGCACGCGACGTGGCCCAGCAAGACCTGGCTTCGCGCCAGCGCAGCCGCGACATCAGCGCGCGCAGCCTGCAGGCCGGGATGCTCGCCCCCGCAGCGTTCGCCCAGCTGCAGGCGGACGTGGCGCAAAGCCAGTTGCGTCTGATTCAGCAAACCAGCCAATGTGATCTGTACACCAAGGCCCTGGTGGCGCTCACCGGAGAAGACGAGGCTTTGGTGCGCAACGTGATGCGCGACCTGGTGCTTCCAGACGATCTGGCGGGATTTTCGGTCACCCGGATACCCGCGCAGGCGCTGGTGCAGCGGCCCGATGTCTTCGCGGCCGAACATGATGTGGCGCTGGCCAGTGCCCAGATCGGCCGCGCCAAGGCCCGCCGCTGGCCCGGGCTGAGCCTGGGCGGCTCGATTGGCGCGCTGCGCTACGGAACAGCGGGCGTGGATGCCGACATCACCACTTGGTCTTTCGGCCCCTTGGCGCTCACGCTGCCGGTCTTTGATGCCGGTCAGCGCGCTGCGATGGTCGACGCGGCAAGCGCCGACTACGTTGCCGCGGTTGCCACCTACCGCGCCAAAGTGCGCCAAGCGGTGCGTGAAGTTGAAGAGGCGCTGGTCACACTGGACAGCACCTTGCAGCGCGCAACGGACACCCGCGCCGTGCGTGACGCACGACTTCAAAACCTGGCTGCTGCGCAGGACCGCGAGCGCAACGGCCTGGCCAGCGCCCTGGAGGTCGAGGAAGCCCGCCGGGCTGTTCTGGCGGCGCAGTCGGATGCGCTGGCGCTGCAACTGGAACGCAAACGTGCCTGGGTCGCGCTGTACCGCGCCGCGGGCGGTGGCTGGGAGCGTCCCGCGACCGAAGCCGCACCCACGCCATGACGCCTTTTGATGAAAGCCCTGAGATGCCATTTTTTCGCCGTTTGTCCCTGAAGTTCTGCGCCCTGGCTGCCGTGTTGCTGGTGGCGCTGGCGGGTGCGGGCTTTTATGCTTTGCGCCCCGGCAGCGGTGCCAAGTCACCGGGTGCGGACGCGTCCCGCCCGGCGGCGGCGGCTGCGCCCGCCGCAGGCGCGCCGGGTGCGGCGGGCAGCGGCACCGCCAAAGCGGCTCTGACGGTAAGCACGGTACTGGTCAAGCCGGTGAATCTGGCAATGAATTTTTCTGCCAACGGTGGCGTGTTTGCGTGGCAGGAAGCCGGTGTGGGCGCCGAAGTGCAGGGCCTGCGGGTGAACGATGTGCGGGTCGATGTCGGCCAGTCGGTGCAGCGCGGGCAGGTGCTGGCTACATTTGCAGCCGACGGCGTGCTGGCGGACATCGCCGTGGCACGGGCGGGTGTGGCCGAGGCGCAGGCCAATGCCTTGGAGGCGCAAGCCAATGCCGATCGCGCCCGCAGCCTGCAAAACAGCGGCGCTTTGAGCAACCAGCAAATCCAGCAGATGTTGACGGTCGAGCAATCGGCACGGGCCCGGCTCGAGTCCGCCAAAGCCGCGCTGGATGCCCAACAGGTGCGCCTGCGACACACCCAGGTTTTGGCCCCCGACAGCGGAACCATCGTGCAGCGCAACATCGCGGTAGGCGCCGTGGCGGGCCCCGGCGATTTGTTCCGCTTGATCCGCCAGGGTCGGCTGGAGTGGCGTGCCGAGGTGACCTCCGGCGAACTGGCCCGCGTCCAGCCGGGCTCCGAGGTGCAGGTGACCGCCCCCGGCGGTGCCGTGGCGCGGGGCCGGGTACGCATGATCGGCCCGACGGTGGACGCGCAAACCCGTGCCGGCCTGGTGTACGTGGACTTGCTTGGCATGCGCGAAGGCGAGAAAGTGGCGCTGGGCGCGGCTTTCAAGCCCGGCATGTTTGCCAAGGGCGATTTTGTGTTTGGTAATTCCAGCGCCCTGACTATTCCGCAGCAGGCGGTGGTGGTGCGCGATGGCTTCAGCTACTGTTTTGTAGTGGGTACGGACAGCCGCGTTGCGCAGCGCAAGATCAGCGTGGGCCGGCGCAGCAGCGCCCAGGACGGCGGCGTGGTGGAGGTCCTCAGCGGCCTGGAGCCCGGCGCGCAGGTAGTGGCCGGTGGCGCGGGCTTTTTGAATGACGGTGATCTGGTTAAAGTGGTGCAAGCCGCTGCAGCCCCGTGAAGGTTCTGGCGTGAACTTCTCCTCGCTGTCGATCAAGCACCCGATTCCGGCCATCATGCTGTTCGCCTTGCTCAGCCTGGCGGGCTTGCTGTCCTTCCGTGGCAATGTGGTGCAGGATTTCCCGGACATCGAATTGCCCATGGTCACGGTGAGCGCCAGCTTGGCCGGTGCGGCCCCGGCGCAGCTGGAGACCGAGGTGGCCCGCAAAATTGAAGATGCGGTAGCCACGCTGGCCGGCGTCAAAAATGTGTACACCACGGTGCTGGACGGCAACGTGACGACCACGGTCGAATTTGTGCTGGAGAAGTCCATACCCGAGGCCGTGAACGATGTACGCGACGCGGTGGCCGGGGTGCGTGCCGACCTGCCGGGCGAGATGCGGGACCCCACGGTATCCAAGGCTTCCACGGCGGGGCGGGTGGTGCTGACCTATACCGCGCAGGCTGCGCCCGGCTCGAATTGGGATTCGCAGGCGGTGAGCTGGTTTGTGGACAACACCGTCTCTAAAAGGCTGCGGGCCGTGCGCGGCGTGGGCGCGGTCAAACGGGTGGGGGGCGTGAGCCGCGAGGTGCGTGTGGAGTTGCACCCGGACCAGATGGCGGCTTTGCGGGTGTCCGCGGTGGATGTGTCGCGGCGGCTCAAATCGGTGCAGCAGGATGCGCCCGGAGGACGCGGGGATGTCGGCGGCGCGGAGCAATCGGTGCGCACCATCGCCACTGTGCAAACTGCTGATGATCTGGCGCTTTTGGATATCCCCCTGGCTGACGGCCGCAGCGTGCGCCTGGGTGAGGTCGCCACGGTCACTGACACGGTCAGCGAGCCGCGTTCCCTGGCGACCATCAACGGCCAGACGGTGGTGGGTTTTGAGGTCTTCCGTACCAAAGGCGCCGGCGAGCTCGATGTAGCGCGTGGCGCGCGCGCGGCGGTTGCCGAGTTACAGGCCGCGCACCCGCAGGTGCTGCTCACGCAGGTGATCGACAACGCCCGCCCGGTGCAGGAAAACTTTGAAGGCTCTATGGAGCTGCTGTACGAAGGCGCCGGGTTGGCCGTTCTGGTGGTGCTGGTCTTTTTGCGCAACTGGCGCGCCACGTTGGTGGCGTGTGCGGCCTTGCCGCTGTCGGTCATTCCCACCTTTCTGGGTTTGCAGTACTTCGGCTACACGCTCAATACGGTGACGCTGTTGTCACTGGCCCTGGTGGTGGGTGTGCTGGTGGATGACGCGATTGTCGAGATTGAAAACATCGAACGCCATTTGCGCATGGGGAAATCACCCTACCAGGCGGCCATGGAAGCGGCGGAAGAAATCGGCATGGCGGTGATTGCCACCACATTTGCGCTGGTGGCGGTTTTTCTGCCTACCGCTTTCATGGGCGGCGTACCGGGCCTGTTCTTCAAGCAGTTTGGTTGGACCGCGGTGCTGGCCATTTTGGCGTCGCTGCTGGTGGCGCGTTTGCTCACACCCATGATGGCCGCCTACATTCTCCAGCCACATAAGGCCAGCGCGGAAGGCCAGGCCGATGACCCGGACGGGTGGGTGATGCGCACGTATCTGGGCGTGATGCGCTGGTGCTTGCGCCACCGGCTGGTGACGGCTATCGGGGCGGGCTTGTTTTTTGTCGGATCGATTTCCCTCGTGCCCTTGTTGCCCACCGGCTTCGTGCCTGCGGCCGACCGCAACCAGACCCAGGTGACCATCGAGTTGCCTCCGGGCAGCACTCTGGCCGAGACGGCGCGCGCTACCGAGGCGGCGCGGCGTTTGATCATGGAAGTCCCGCACACGGTGGCGGTATTCGCCTCGGTGGGTGGCGGCTCCAGCGGTGACGCTTTTGCGCCCGGTGCAGCGGCCGAAGCGCGCCGCGCCGTGCTGACCATCACCACCGTGGCCCGCCAGCAGCGCCCTGAAAAAATGACCGACATCGACATCGCATTGCGTGCGCGCCTGGCGCAGCTGCCCGGTGTGCGCGTCAATGTGGGTCCGCCCGATACGGGCGTGAAGATGCAGCTGGTACTCAAAAGCGAAGATCCGCTCGCGCTGATGGCTGCCGCGCAGCGGGCCGAGCGTGAACTGCGCACCATCCCCGGCGTGGGTAATGTGAGCTCCAGCGCATCGCTGGTGCGCCCCGAAATCATTGTGCGCCCCGACGCGGTTCGCGCGGCCGATTTGGGCGTCACCGCGCAGGCCATCGCCGAGACCGTGCGCGTGGCGACCGCCGGTGATTACGACACCGCTTTGTCCAAGCTCAACTTGTCGCAACGTCAGGTTCCGATTCTGGTCAAGTTGCCCGATGCGGTGCGCGCCGATCTGGCCACCTTGGAGCGCTTGACCGTGCCGGGCAAAAACGGCCCTGTGCTACTGGGCAGCGTAGCGAGCCTCAGCATGGAAAGCGGCCCTGCGCAAATCGGACGCTTGAACCGCAGCCGCAACGTGACGCTGGATGTGGAGTTGGGTCGCCGCACTTTGGGTGAAGTCAACGCCGAAGCGCGGCAACTGCCCAGCCTGAAAAATCTGCCGCCCGGGGTGTCGATTGCCGAACTCGGCGATGCGCAGGAAATGCAGGCTTTGTTTGCCAGTTTCGGTATCGCCATGCTGATTGGCGTCCTGTGTATTTACGGCGTGCTGGTCTTGCTGTTCAACGATTTCATGCAGCCGGTGACGATTCTGGCCGCGTTGCCGCTGAGCATTGGCGGGGCATTTATTTTGTTGCTCTTGACCGGTAAGGCCTTGTCCATGCCGACCATGATCGGACTCATCATGCTGATGGGTATCGTCACCAAGAATTCCATCTTGCTGGTGGACTACGCCATTCTGGCGCGCCGTGCCGGGATGGACCGCTTTGAAGCGCTGGTCGACGCCTGCCACAAGCGCAGCCGTCCCATCGTGATGACCACCATCGCCATGGGTGCGGGCATGATGCCGCTGGCACTCGGCTGGGGCGCAGACCCGAGCTTCCGTTCGCCGATGGCCGTGGCGGTGATCGGCGGTCTGGTGACCTCCACCCTGTTGAGCTTGCTGGTGGTTCCTGCCGTCTTCACCTATATCGATGATGCCCAAAAGCTGTTCGGCAGGCTTATCGCATGGCTGCGCCGGGCGCGACCCGCCTGATCGCGTAAGCGGCTCAGCCTTTGGCGACCGGCCGCTGCGGGTCGCTGCACCACTCGCTCCAGCTGCCGGCAAACAGGGCGCTGGCCCCGAGCCCTGCGACTTGCATGGCCAGAATATTCGGAATGGCGCTGACGCCTGAGCCGCAGTGGTGGACTACCGTTGCCGCGTCCCGCTCTCCCAGCAAGGCGGAAAATTCGGCGCGCAGGGTCTCTGCGGGCTTGAATAAGCCGTCTTCCCCGATGTTCTGGTTAAAGGGCCGGTTCAGCGCGCCGGGGATGTGGCCGGCCACCGGGTCAAAGGGTTCGACCTCGCCACGAAAGCGCGCCGGCGCGCGGGCGTCAAGCACGGTTTGGCTGGCACGTCCGAGCTGGCTATGCACCGTGTTGGCATCCACCCAACTCAGCAGTGCGGCGTGGGCCGTAAAGGGTGTCGCCGCACGTGGCCCGGCCGCGCCGGACTCCACCGCGCCGCCTGCCGCCACCCAGGCCTGCCAGCCGCCGTTGAGCACCGCGACCGCGTCGTGGCCCAGCCATTTCAGCATCCACCACAAGCGCCCGCAATAGTTCATGCCGTGGCGGTCATAGACGACGGCTTGCATGCCGTTATGAAAGCCAACCTGGCCCAGCCAGCGGGCGAAGTCCTCGCGCGCCGGCAGCGGGTGGCGGCCGCCGTTCACGGCCTGGCCTGTGAACTGCGGGCTGTGTGTGCTCAGGTCGTCATGGAGGTCCGCGAACACGGCGCCGGCAATGTGGCTCGCATCGAAGAGCGCGCGTCCGGCGGCGGGTTGCGTGAGGTCGAAGCTGCAGTCAAAAACCATCAGCGGTGCGCCGCTGGTTTGCAGCACGCGCAATTGGTCCACGCTGATCAGGGTGGTGTAGGGCGTCATGTTGGCAGGCATCGATAGGCTCCAGGCTTGCGTTGGTGTGGATGCGCACTTTAGTGCGCTTCGGCCGGGGTGTCGGGCAGGGCGCGGGTGCGCAGATAGGTGGCAATCAGCCCGCTGGCCACAATCACCGCCATACCGGCCCAGCCCAGCGGCTCGATTTCCTCATCCATGAGGAGTGCGCCAAACAGCGCCGCAAACACAATCCCCGAGTACTGCATGCTGGCCACCACCAGCGTCGAGCCCTTGCGGTAGGCGCGCGTCATGGCCAGTTGCCCCAGCGACGCCAGAACACCGATGGGAATGATCCAGGCCGCTTCTTGCCAGCGGAGCTGCGTCCAGTCCGTGTGTTCGCCCAGCGGCAGGCTGATCGCCCCCACGGCAATCGTGCCCAGCGAAAAATAAAACACGGTGCGGGCCTCGGGTTCGCCGACTTTGCCCAGCGCCGTCACCTGCATATACGCCAGCGCGGCGCTGATGCCCGAGAGCAAGCCGACCACGCCGGCGAACAACTGATCTTTCTCGATAGTGGGGTGCAGCGTCATCACCACGCCGGCAAAGCCCATGAGCACCGTGGCCAGGAGCGCGCCTTGTTTTTCCTGTCCGCCGTAGAGCAGCGAGCCGCCCACAATGAATGCGGCAATCCAGACGCCGCTCATGTAATTGAGCGTCATGGCGGTTGCCACGGGTAGATGCGCGATGGCGTAGAACCAGGCCCCCAGCGAAGTCGCGCCGATGATGCTGCGGGTGAGATGCATGAGCGGCACCGGTGTGCGCCACGGCGTGCGCCGCACCCGAAGGACCACTGCCATAAACGCCAGACTTACCAGGCCACGGAAAAACACCAGTTCAAAGCTGCTGAAACTGGCGGATGCCAATTTGACACATACCGCCATGCCGGCAAACAAGAATGCCGCCAGCACCATCCATAAAGCTTGCATGCGGCGGAGCGGTCCTCTTTACAGGGCGTTGCCCATGGCCTTACGGTACCAGTCGTGGAAGTGCTGCATGCCGTCTTCCATGGGGCTTTGGTAGGGGCCGACCTCGTTGTCACCGCGCGCCAGCAACGCGGCGCGACCGGCGTCCATGCGTTCGGCGATCTCATCGTCTTCGATGCAGGTTTCCATGTATGCGGCGCGTTGCGCTTCGACAAAGTCACGCTCGAACGCAGCGATTTCCTCGGGGTAATAAAACTCCACCATGTTCATGGTCTGGTTCACGCCCATGGGGTGCAAAGTGGACACCGTCAACACGTGCGGATACCACTCAACCATGATGTGCGGGTAGTAGGTGAGCCAGATGGCGCCGTATTTGGGTGGCTCGCCTCGGCGGTAGTTCAGCAGTTGCTGGTGCCAGCGCTCGTAGACCGGGCTGCCGGCTTTGCCCAGGCGGTTGGCGACACCCACCGTCTGCACCGAATACTGCGGACGGAATTCCCAGCGTAAATCGTCGCAGGTCACAAAGTTGCCAAGCCCGGGGTGAAACGGGCCTACGTGGTAATCCTCCAGATACACCTCGATAAAGGTTTTCCAGTTGTAGTTGCACTGGTGCATTTCCACATGGTCCAGCACATAGCCGCTGAAATCCAGTTCGGCACGCGGACCCAACCCGGCCATGTCGGCGGCAACGTCACGCCCCCTGCCTTCGAAGAGCAGGCCATTCCACTCCTGCAACGGGTAGTTATTGAGATTCAGGCACGGGTCGGTGGCAAAGTGCGGCGCGCCGATCAATTGACCGCTCGGACACTGTGGATTCACCCCGCTGTAGGTCCAGCGGTGCAAGGGGCACACGATATTGCCGCCGGCTGACGCTGCGCCCTGGCCCAGCAGCGAGCCGCGACCTTTGAGCATGAGCGCCTGGCGGTGGCGGCAGACGTTGGAGATGAGTTCGATCCCCTGGACATTGCGCACCAAGGCGCGTCCACCCTGTTCCTGCGGAAGGGCGTAGTAGTCGCCCAGCTCCGGCACGCTCAGCGCGTGGCCCACATAGCGCGGCCCGCTATGGAATATCTGCGCCATTTCGCGCGCATACAACGCAGCGTCGAAATAGCTGGATACCGGAAGTTGGCTGTGCGACTGCTGCAGCTGAAGACTTAAATCAGACATGGTGGACCTGACCTAAAGACTCCCCACAGGGGGATGGCCCTTGAGGACCGTGGGACGGAGCCGATGCGGCAAACCCTGCCGGTCGGAGCGAAGGGCGCGATTGTACGCCCCGGCTTCTGCGGGGGCCGCACCGTAAAATGCCCGGCCCGCTGCAAGCCTTCGTGCCATACCCGCAGCCTCTCACATTTTTCAACTGCCCATGCCCAAACCCAGCACCGCAGCGCTTCCAACGGATGCCGCCCTACCGGCGAACTACGAAGTGGCGCTGCAAGAACTTGAAGCCTTGATCGCCCGCATGGACGCCGGCGAGCTGCCGCTGGATGCGTTGCTGGTGAGCTACCAGCGCGGCGCTGTGTTGCTGCAGTTTTGCCGTGACAAATTGCAGGCAGTGGAAGACCAGGTCAAGGTACTCGAAGACGGCGTGCTCAAGCCTTGGAAAACGCCCTGATGTCCGGTAGCGCCGAATTTTCTTTTGCGCCCTGGATGGCCGCCGCGCTCAGCCAGGTGGAGCAGGCCCTGGAGCGCTGGGTGGTCGCCCCGCAATTGACCCAGCTGGCTCCCGACTTGCCGCGCGCCATGCGCTATGCAGTGCTCGATGGCGGCAAGCGCTTGCGCCCACTATTGGTGTTGGCCGCGCACGAGGCCTGTGCCACCCAAGCCGGCGCGTCCAACCAAGCCGCGCAGGCGGCTTTGCGTGCGGCCTGCGCGGTCGAACTCATCCACGCTTACTCCCTGGTGCACGACGACATGCCCTGCATGGATAACGACGTCTTGCGCCGTGGCAAGCCCACCGTGCACGTGGAATTCGGGCAGGCCACGGCTTTGCTGGCGGGCGACGCCTTGCAGGCCTTGGCTTTTGAATTGCTAACCCCGGCCGAGACAGATATCGATCCGCTGATCCAAGCCCGCTTGTGCGCCCAGTTGGCGCGCGCGGCAGGTCATGGTGGGATGGCCGGTGGCCAGGCGATTGATCTGGCCCATGTGGGGCGCAGTCTGAAGCGGACGGAGCTGCAGCGCATGCATGAACTCAAAACCGGCGCTCTGCTGCAATGCAGTGTGGTGTTGGGTGCGCTGTGTGGCGCAGCCGATGCGCAAGCCCTGTGCGGTCTGAACGCTTATGGTGCTGCAATCGGCCTGGCCTTTCAAGTGGTGGACGATGTACTGGACGTGACCGCCGATTCGGCAACCTTGGGGAAGACCGCCGGCAAAGATGCTGATGCCAACAAGCCAACCTACGTCAGCACGATGGGCCTGGAGGCCAGCCAGCGCTACGCCCACACCCTTTTGGCGCAGGCGGAACAATCGTTGCGCGACAGCGGTCTGCGTGAGACCCGCGCCTTGCAGGCCCTGGCCCGCATGGTGGTTGATCGCGCACACTGAACCCACCGCAGGAATTTATGCAAACCCATCCCGCAGGGCCGCGTCTGGCCGACATCGATTCACCTGCCACCCTGCGCAGCTACCCGCGCCATGCCTTGCCGGCGCTGGCTGCCGAGCTGCGCGACTATCTCTTGCACAGCGTGGCCTCCACCGGAGGACATCTGAGTTCCAACCTGGGTACGGTGGAACTCACGCTGGCGCTGCATTACGTCTTCAACACCCCGCAAGACCGCATCGTCTGGGACGTCGGCCACCAGACCTACCCGCACAAAATCATCACCGGCCGGCGCGAGCGTATGGCGACTTTGCGGCAGTGGGGGGGCTTGAGCGGCTTTCCGCAGCGCGCAGAAAGCGTTTTTGACACCTTTGGTACCGCGCATTCCAGCACCTCGATCTCCGCGGCTCTGGGTATGGCCATGGCCGCGCGCATCAAGGGCGAAGACTTCCATTCCATTGCCGTGATTGGCGACGGCGCGCTGACCGCCGGTATGGCGTTTGAAGCGCTGAACAATGCCGGCGTGCAAGACGGCAAGCTGCTGGTGATCTTGAACGACAACGACATGAGCATCAGCCCGCCGGTGGGTGCGCTCAACCGGTATCTCGCGCAGCTGATGAGCGGACAGTTTTACGCCCAAGCCAAGAACGTGGGAAAGGGCCTGCTCAAAGGCGCCCCTCCGCTGTTCGAACTCGCCAAGCGGATCGAAGAGCAGGCCAAAGGCATGCTGGTTCCGGCCACGCTGTTTGAGAAGTTCGGCTTCAACTACATCGGCCCGATCGACGGGCACGACCTCGACTCGCTGATCCCCACGCTGGAAAACATCAAGCACCTCAGCGGCCCGCAGTTTCTGCATGTAGTCACCAAAAAAGGCAAGGGCTATGAGCGCGCCGAGGATGACCCGGTGGCCTACCACGGCCCGGGTAAATTTGATCCGGCAGTGGGCTTGCAAAAGCCGGCGGCCGCGCCCAAGACCACGTTTACGCAGGTCTTCGGCAATTGGCTGTGCGATATGGCCGCCAAGGATGCGCGCTTGGTGGGCATCACCCCGGCCATGCGTGAAGGTTCCGGCATGGTCGAGTTTGAGCGGCGTTTTCCGCAGCGCTACTTTGACGTGGGCATTGCGGAGCAACATGCGGTGACGTTTGCCGCCGGCCTTGCGTGCGAAGGCATGAAACCGGTGGTCGCGATTTACTCCACCTTTTTGCAACGCGCCTACGACCAGATGATCCATGACGTGGCGATCCAGAATCTGCCTGTGGTGTTTGCGCTGGACCGTGCCGGTTTGGTTGGGGCTGACGGCGCGACCCATGCCGGTGCGTATGACATTCCGTTTATCCGCTGCATCCCCAACATGAGTCTGGCCTGCCCGGCCGATGAGAATGAGTGCCGCCAGCTGCTCAGCACCGCGTTCGCGCAAAACCACCCGGTGGCGGTGCGTTATCCGCGTGGCGCGGGGGCCGGCGTCGCGGTGACCGGGAGCCTAGAAGGCTTGCCGTTTGGCAAGGGTGATATCCGTATGCAGGGCCAGCGCATCGCGATTCTGGCCTTCGGTACCTTGCTGCAAGCAGCACTCGCCGCGGGACACGAATTGGGCGCGACCGTGGTGAATATGCGCTGGGTCAAGCCCTTGGATACCGAACTGTTGTTGCAGGTCGCCCGCAGCCACCAGGCCTTGGTGACGCTGGAGGAGGGCGCCATCATGGGCGGGGCGGGCAGCGCGGTCATGGAGGCACTGCAGGCGGCGGGTCTGAACCTGCCGGTTTTGCAATTGGGTTTGCCGGACGTTTTTATTGACCACGGCGACCCCGTCAAGCTGCTGGCTGCGCAGGGCTTGGACGCAGCGGGCATTCTGCAGTCCGTCAAAACCCGCTTTCCAGCGCCGCACTAGCCGCGATTTCGGGGGAAAACCCCTGCCAACCGGCGCGAATCCCTTCCTACAATGGCTGGGCTGCGGTCGGGGGCGCTGCACGTGCAGAGACCCGGCACCCTGGCGTTTTCAACACTTGAGGAGCAATCTATGGATCGTCGTTCGGTTATCAGAAACGCTGGCCTGGCCGGTGTGCTCGCGGCAGGGGTGGCCCCCGCTGTTCATGCGCAGGCCACTTTGCGCTGGCGCTGTGCCTCCAGTTTCCCCAAGTCTTTGGACACCTTGTTTGGTGTGTGCGACGTGTTCGCCAAAAAAGTGGGCGAACTCTCCGGCGGAAAATTCACCATCACCACCCACGCGGCGGGCGAGCTGATGCCGGCGTTCGGTGTGTTGGACGGCGTGTCCAACGGAACCATCGAGATGGCCAACACGGCGTCTTACTATTTCTTCGGCAAAGACCCCACGTACGCACTGGATTGCGCGATTCCCTTCGGCTTGAATAGCCGCCAGATGACAGCCTGGGTGTACGAGGGCAATGGCATGAAGCTGCTGCGCGAACACTTCGGCAAAGTCGGCATCGTTAACTTCGCCATGGGTAATACCGGTGTGCAAATGGGCGGCTGGTTCCGCAAAGAGGTCAACTCGGTTGCGGATCTCAAAGGCTTGAAGTTCCGTTGCGGCGGATTTGCCGGCCGCGTGCTGGAGCGTTTGGGCGTGATTCCCCAGAATATTCCGGGCGGTGAGATTTACCAGGCGCTGGAAAAAGGCACGATTGACGCCGCCGAGTGGGTCGGGCCCTATGACGACTTGAAGCTGGGCTTGAACAAGGTCGCTCAGCACTACTACTACCCCGGCTTTTGGGAAGTGGGCCCGCAGTTGTCCCTGTACGTCAACCAAAAGGCGTTTGAAGGGTTGTCTTCCGAGTACAAAGCCATCGTCGAGTGCGCTGCGGCGTTTGCCCACACCGATATGCAGGCCAAGTACGACGCACGCAATATGCCGGCGCTCAAAACGCTGTTGGGCCAGGGCGCCAAACTGCACGCTTTCCCCAAAGACGTGATGAATGCGGCGTTCAAATCAGCCATGGACGTCTATGCCGAGCTGAACGACACTAACCCGGCATGGAAAAAAATCTACAGCGATTACGCCGCGTTCCGCAAAGAAAGCAATTTGTGGTTCAACCTGGCCGAAGCGTCAATGGATGATTTCATGCAATCGCAAAAGTTCTGAACCAGCCGATTGGCCATCAAAAAACCCCGCCTTGGCGGGGTTTTTTGATGGCGGGGGTTAGGGCTTTTTGTCCTTTTCCTCCTGCATGGATTCCAGCATGCGCTTCATGGGGTCTTCTTTATCCTCGGTGACGCTGGCTTTGTCATCGGATTTTTGCTTGGAATCCGCCTGCAGTTGCTGCATCACCGTGTCCGCATCCACGGTGGGGTCCTTGCTCAGCCCGCTGGAGACCAGGCCGGGGAAGGCAATGATCAGGCCCACCATGAAAACCTGGATCAGCACAAAAGGCACTGCGCCCCAGTAAATCTCTTCGATCGTGACCTTTTTGATGGGCTGCTTGGTGACCTTGTCCACATAGTCCTCATTGGGTGCGACGCTGCGCAGGTAAAACAGCGCGAAACCGAACGGTGGGTGCATGAACGAGGTCTGCATATTCACGGCCAACAGCACGCCGAACCACACCAGATCAATGCCCAGCTTCTCGGCCACCGGGCCGATCAGCGGGATGATGATGAACGCGAGCTCAAAGAAGTCCAGGAAGAAGGCCAGCACGAACACCAGGATGTTGACCACAATCAAAAAGCCCAGCTGCCCACCCGGCAGGCCGGAGAGCAAATGCTCCACCCACTTCGGTCCATCCACCCCCTGGAAGGCCAGGCTGAAAACGGTTGCCCCCATCAGAATAAACAGCACGAAGCAGGACAGCTTCATGGTCGAGTCCATGGCCTGGCGGATCAGCTTCAGGTCGATGCGGCCGCGCGCCATCGCCATCACCAGCGCACCCACTGCGCCCATTGCGCCGCCCTCCGTTGGCGTGGCAACGCCCAGAAAAATCGTTCCCAGTACCAGGAAGATCAGACCCAGCGGCGGAATCATCACAAAGGTCACGCGCTCGGCCATGTTGGACAGCAGGCCCATGCCGGTAACCCGGTTGACCACCGACGCCACAAAAGCAATCGCCACCCCCACACACATGGAGGTGACGATCAGCTCGTCCAACGCCGTGCCGTCCGGGCGCCATTTCGCAAAGGCAATGGCTGCGCCGGTGGACACGATGACCAGCAATAGCAGTGAGCGCAGTCCGGATGAGCCGTCGGCTTCACGGATGGTGCGCGCTTCCAGCGGCAATGCCGGAACTGCTGCCGGGCGGATGAAGCTGAGCAGCAGGATGTAGCCGATGTACAAGCCGGTGAGCACAAAGCCGGGAATGAAAGCACCCTTGTACAAATCGCCCACGCTTTTGCCGAGTTGGTCGGCCAGCACGATCAGCACCAGTGAGGGCGGAATGATTTGCGCTAGCGTGCCCGAGGCTGCAATCACCCCGCTGGCCACCCGCCGGTCGTAGCCGTAGCGCAGCATGATGGGCAGCGAGATCAAGCCCATGGAGATCACCGATGCCGCCACCACCCCGGTGGTCGCCGCCAGCATGGCGCCCACCAGAATCACCGCATAGGCCAGTCCGCCACGGATAGGGCCGAAGAGCTGCCCGATGGTGTCGAGCAAGTCCTCAGCCATGCCCGAGCGTTCCAATATCAGCCCCATGAAGGTGAAGAAAGGAATCGCCAGCAGCGTGTCGTTTTGCATGATTCCGAACATGCGCAGCGGCAGGCTTTGCAAAAAGGCCGGCTGGATCACCCCCAGCTCAACCGCCACCAGGCCGAACAGCAGTCCGCAGGCCGCAAGGGAGAAAGTCACCGCGTAGCCGAACATCAAAAAGATGATCAGCGAGGCGAACATGATGGGCGCCATATTGGCGATCAGGAATTCGTTCATGCGCTTGCTCCCATACGGGCGGCGTCACGTGCGGCCACTTCTTTTTGCAGCAGAAACTCCGCCAGCTCTTCCTCGGGGGTTTTGCTGCCTTGCTTTTTGGTCGGGTCTGGAATCAAGCCTTGCAGGAAGGCAACCCGCTTGATCAGCTCGGAGACCGCTTGGATGCCCAGCAGCAGCAAGCCCGCAGGCAGCAGCGCAAACACCGGCCAGCGGATCAGGCCGCCTGCATTGGATGACACCTCTTGCGTGACATAGGCATTGATCACCAGCGGCATGGCCAGCTTGATGATCACGATCACGAAGGGAAACAAAAAGACGCAAATGCCGATGATGTCGATCCAAACCTGCGTGCGTTTGGAAAAGCGCCCGGAAATCACGTCAATCTTCACGTGCTCCTGGCGCATCAGCGTGTAGCCCGACGCCAGCAAGAAGGTCGCTGCGAAGAGGTACCACTGGATTTCCAGAAATCCGTTGGAGCTCATATTGAAGGCCTTGCGCACCACCGCGTTGGCCGCGCTGATCAGCACCGCAAACAGCAGCAGCCAGGCCACCCAGCGGCCGACCCATTCGCTCAGGGCATCGATTTTTTTGGACAGGGATAAAAGTGCATGCATGGTCAGGTCCAACGTGAGGGAACATTCCCGAGGTTAAACGCGAATGCCACGCCTTCCGTGCGGCGCCGGTGGCCAAAGGCTAGGGAAAACACCGACTCCCGGGCCGGTTCAGGCCGGTTGCAACCCGATCTGCAACAGGTACACCGCCGCCCCGCACAGGTAACCGAGCAAAGCCAGCAGGCTGATTTTGCGCACGTACCACATGAAGTCGATGCGCTCCAGACCCATAGCGGCGACCCCTGCGGCGGAACCGATGATCAGGATGGAGCCGCCGGTGCCGGCGCAATAGGCCATGAACTCCCACAAGAAACTGTCGGTCGGGTACTTGGCCAGGTCGTACATGCCCATGCTGGCTGCCACCAGCGGCACGTTGTCAACCACGGCGCTGGCCAGGCCAATCAGGATCACGATCAGGTCCAACCGCCCCACGGCCTGGTCCAACCAGGCTGCCAGCGCGGGCAGAATGTGGCTGTGCTCCAGCACTGCGACAGCCAGCAGGATGCCAACGAAAAACACAATGGACGCCATATCGATGCGCCCCAGTGCGCGCACCAGCGTCAGGTGTTGCTTGTCATCGTCCGATTTGTTTTTGTGCATCAAATCGCCCACCATCCACAGCACGCCCAGTCCCAGCAAAATGCCCAGGAATGGCGGCAAATGGGTCACTGCCTTGAACACCGGCACCATGACCAGCACACCCAGCCCCAGAACCAGCATGGTCACACGCTCTGCCCGGGTCGTGGGCAAGCTGCCGTCACCGGCCTCACGCGTGGGCGAGGCCACCGGCCGCGCGCCCAGACGCCAGGCCACCACCGCCAAGGGCACGAGCAGATTGACCATAGATGCCAAAAACACCCCTTGCATGATGGCCAGCGTGGTGACCTGGCCGCCAATCCACAGCATGGTGGTGGTGACATCGCCAATCGGCGTCCAGGCGCCGCCGGCATTGGCTGCAATGACGATGATCCCGGCCATCAGCAGCCGGTCTTCGCGCGCGTCGAGCAAGCGCTTCATCAGGGAGACCATGACGATGGTGGTAGTCAGGTTGTCCAAAATCGCGCTGAGAAAAAAAGTGACCATGCCAACCAGCCAGACCAGGCTGGATAAGCGTTGGGTTCGGATGCGGGTGGTGAGCACCTCGAAACCATCATGCGCATCGACCACTTCCACGATCGCCATGGCCCCGATCAGGAAGAACACGATTTGCGCCGTGCCGGTGAGCGAGTGGGCGAGTTCGGTGTTCAGTGCTTCGGTTGTCGGCCCCATCAGCGCGTACAGGGTCCAGAGCAAACCGGCACCGATCAGGGCGCTAGCCGATTTGTTGATCCGCAAAGGATGCTCCAGCACAATGGCCAGATAGGTGAGGACGAAGAGGAGGACGATGAGGCTTGTCATGCCCGAACCATACAGCATGCCCGGCACCGCCGGGCACGGTCAAACAAAAGACCGGGAACCCTCAGGCGTTGAATTGCAAAGCCGCCAGTCCCGCGTACACGCCGCCTTGGGCCACCAGTTCGGCGTGCGTGCCTTGCTCGACCAAGCGCCCCCGGTCAATCACCACGATGCGGTCGGCCTTTTGCACGGTGGCCAGGCGGTGCGCGATCACCAGCGTGGTGCGGTTGCGCATGGCAGCTTCCAGGGCGGCCTGGACCATGCGCTCGCTTTCGGCGTCCAGCGCGCTGGTGGCTTCGTCTAGCAGCAGCAGCGGCGGGTTCTTCAAAATGGCACGGGCAATCGCGATGCGCTGGCGCTGCCCGCCTGAGAGGCGTATGCCGCGCTCGCCCAAAAAGGTGTCGTAGCCCTGCGGCAGCTCGCGGATAAAGGCATCGGCAAACGCGGCTTGCGCGGCGGCATGGACCTCGGCGTCGCTGGCCTTGGGCTTGCCGTAGCGGATGTTCTCCAGCGCGCTGGTGGAAAAAATAACCGGGTCTTGCGGCACGATGCCTACCCGGTTGCGCAGGTCTTCCAGCGCCATGTCGCGACAGGGCACGCCGTCAATCGCAATGCCACCGCTCTGCGGGTCGTACATGCGCAGCAGCAACTGAAATACCGTGGTTTTGCCCGCGCCGCTGGGGCCCACGATGGCGACCGTTTGCCCCGGATGCACATCCAGCGTGAAATCGCTCAACGCATTGTGCAAGGGCCGCGAGGGGTAGTGGAATCCAATGCCTTCCATGCGCACCGCGCTGCCGGCGGCAGGCAATGCGGCAGGCAAGGGGACTGCGGGGGAGCGGATGCTGGAGCGCGAATGCAGCAACTCCACCAGCCGTTCGGTCGCGCCCGCCGCACGCAACAAATCGCCGTAGACCTCGCCCAGCACCGCAAACGCGCTGGCCAAAATGATCACGTAGACCACGGTCTGGCCCAGATCGCCCGCCGTGATCGTGCCCGCTGCCACCGCCTGCGTGCCCTGGTAAAGGCCCCACAGAAGCGCAGCCGAGGTCGCGACAATGATGAAGGCCACCAACGCGGCCCGGGCCATGCTGCGGCGTATCGCTGTCTCAAAAGCCCTGGTGGTGGAATCGGCAAAGCGGCTCGATTCGCGCCCCTGCGCGTTGTAGCTTTGCACCACGGGAATCGCGTTAAGCACCTCCGCGGCAATCGCGCTGGCGTCGGCCACCCGGTCCTGGCTGGCGCGCGACAACCGGCGCACCCGGCGTCCGAACCAGACGCTGGGCGCAATGATGGCCAGCAGCACCGCCAGCACCTGCAACATCACCAGCGGGTTGGCATATATCAGCATGCCCAATGCGCCCACGCCCATCACCAGGTTGCGCAGCCCCATGCTCAAGGACGAGCCGACCACGGTTTGCACCAGCGTGGTGTCGGCCGACAGGCGCGAGAGCACCTCGCCGGTTTGGGTGGTTTCAAAAAATTCCGGGCTCTGGTCCAGCACGTGGCTGTAGACCGCGTTGCGCAAGTCAGCGGTAACCCGCTCGCCCAACCAACTCACCATGTAAAAGCGCCCCGCCGACAGAACGCCCAGCGCCGTGGCCAGTAAAAACAAATTGACAAAGTGACCTTGCACGGCGGCAGCGTGGCCCCCGCTGCCGGCCGCGGCAATGCCGCCGTCAATCAGGCTGCGCAGTGCCAGCGGAAAGGCCAGCGTGGCAGCGGCCGTGGCAAGCAAAAAGAAGAGCGCCACGCCGATGCGCGCACGGTAAGGCTTCAAAAACGGCAGCAAACCGCCCAGCGAGGTGGGTGGCGCGGTGGCGCGGGCGGTGGCAAGTGGTGGGGGCATAGGGGTCGGTCGGGAGGGTCAATCAGCCGGGATTCGGCGCACGGTGCATGCTAACGGTCTGCGCTGCCGCATGGAGATAATGGTCGCATACACGGGTCCAAACCCCGTGAAGCGCGTGAAAAAACTGTTTCGCAAACCAAGGAGTGTTCCCCATGATTGTGGCTTCGTTTATCGGACAAAAAGGTGGCGTGGGCAAAAGTGCGCTGGCGCGGGTATTGGCGGTGGCAGCGGCGCACCAGGGCCAGCGCGTGCTGATTGGTGACTTTGACCTGGAGCAGCTCTCCTGTGTGGAATGGGCTGCGACCCGCATGGCCGCTGAGATCGAGCCCGAAGTCGAGGCCCGTGCCGCCAAAAGCATCAAAAAGCTGCGCCGCGCGGCCGAGGGGTATGACCTGCTGGTGATCGATACGCGCGGTTTGGCCGACGAACTGACCACCGACGTGGCGCGTGAAAGCGATGTGGTGTTCTTGCCCACCGGAACCTCGATGGACGATTTGCGCCCCACGCTGGGTCTGGCCAAGCGGCTGGCGCGCCTGCGCGATACAGGTGAAAAAATTGTGTTGGTGCTGTCCAAGACCGGCCGCTCCGAGCGCCTGGTCGACAGCGCGCTGGCGCTGATTGAAGAGTCCGGTTTCTCGTGCCTGAGCGTGCACTGGCCGCAGCGCGACGGTTTCCAGGCAGACCTGGACGCCGGTCGTGCCGGCAGCGAATCGAGCAACCCCTACCTCAAACAAGCGGCTGCCGAGATCGAAGCAGCCATGCTCGCCTGCCTGTGAGCTGACTCGGCGCGGGCTCATGCCTGCGTCCCCCGGGCTACCAGCGCCTGCACGGCGCGCAGCACCTGCTCGGTGGCCGAATCGGCCTGGCAATCCACCACCTGCCGCTGCGGCATGGAACGCAGCCAGGTGATTTGCCGTTTGGCCAGTTGCCGGGTGGCCGCTATGGCACGCTCGCGCATGGCGGCCACATCTCCCGCGCCTTCCAGCATGTCCCAGGCTTGCCGGTAACCCACGCAGCGCATGGACGGCAGATCGGCGTGCAAATCGCCCCGGGCGCGCAGTTGGCGCACCTCGTCCACAAAGCCCGCAGCCAGCATGGTGTCAAAGCGCTGCGCGATGCGCGCGTGCAGCCAGGCCCGGTCTGGCGGCTCCAGCGAGATCAACGGCACATCGGACCGCGCCGGTGCAGCGCTGCGGGCATGAAAGTGCGACAGCGGCAGACCGCTGGCACGATACACCTCCAGCGCCCGCTGGATGCGCTGGCTGTCTGCCGGCGCCAAGCGCGCTGCGGTCACCGGATCCACCTGCGCCAATTCGGCATGCATCGCCGGCCAGCCTTTTTGCTGTGCTTGTTCCTCAATGGCGGCACGCAAGGCGGGTTGCGCGGGGGGCATCGGGTCTATGCCGTCAAACAGGGCTTTGAAATACAACATCGTCCCGCCCACCAGCAGCGGCAGCCGATTGCGGGCGGCGATCTGGCGGATCAGGGTTTGCGCGTCCTGCACAAATTCGGCTGCGCTGTACGCCTGCAGCGGGTCGCGGATATTGATCAGGTGGTGGGGCACCGAGGCGCGTTCGGCGGCACTCGGCTTGGCGGTTCCGATATCCATGCCGCGGTACACCAGCGCCGAGTCCACGCTGATGATCTCCACCGGGTGGGCTTGGGCGATGGCCAGCGCGGCAGCGGTTTTGCCGCTGGCGGTGGGGCCGGCCAGGCAGATGTACAGCGGCAACGCCGACGCAGAGCCGGATGCGGGCATCAACGCCCCCGCATGAACAGCCGGTCCAGCTCGGCCACGCTGATTTGCCGCCAGGTCGGGCGACCGTGGTTGCACTGGTCGCTGCGCTCGGTGGCTTCCATCTGGCGCAAAAGGGCGTTCATCTCGTCGATGTTCAAGCGCCGGTTGGCGCGCACCGCGCCGTGACAAGCCATGGTCGACAGAATCTCGTCTTGCGCGCGTTGGATCACGGTGCTGGCATCGTGTTGTGCCAGCTCAGACAGCACGCTGCGCGCCAATTCCACCGCGTCGCCTTGCGCCAGCGTGGCGGGTACCGCGCGCACGGCCAGGGTTTTGGCCGAGAAGGCCGCCACATCCAGGCCCAGCGTGTGCAGCGTCTCGGCGTGGGTTTGCGCCGTGTCGATTTCCAGGGGCGTTGCCGCAAAGGTGGCGGGCAAGAGCAGCGGCTGGCTGGCGATTGCGGGCGCAGCGTCGCCCTGCAACTGGCTTTTGAGCCGCTCGTAGACGATGCGTTCGTGCGCGGCGTGCATGTCAACGACGATCAGGCCTTGCTTGTTTTCAGCCAGGATGTAAATGCCCTGCAATTGCGCCAGCGCGCGGCCCAGCGGCCAATCTTCCGGGGGCGCTTCGGCCGTTTGCTGCCGCGCAGGCATCTCGCCAGATTGGGGCTGCCAGAGGGCGCCAATCTCCGGGACCCGCGTGCCGGGTGGGGCGTCGCGCCACGGCGCTGCTTGCGCACTGGTTTTCCAGGTCGGCGGATCTGCCTCAGAAGCGCGCAAGGCCATGGGGGCCTGGGTGGAATAAAGCGGTCGCGCAGCGGCCGCTTGGCCGCGCAGACCGAATCCATCTTGGGTGGCTGGCGCAGCCTCGGCGCTGGCTGCGCGCGGAGCAGCCAGCGCGGCCTCGACGGCGTGGCGGATGGCCTGGTGGACTTCGCGGCTGTCGCGAAAACGCACCTCGATTTTGGTCGGATGGACGTTCACATCCACCCGCGTCGGCTCCATCGCCAGGTACAACGCGTAGACCGGTTGGCGTTGGCCGTGCAAAACATCTTCAAACGCGCTGCGGGCCGCGTGGCTGAGCACTTTGTCGCGGACAAAGCGGCCGTTCACATAGGCAAATTGCTGGTCGGCGCGGGCCCGTGCGGCGTCGGGAATACCCACCCGGCCCCAGACCTTCAGGCGGTGGGTGTCGGCTGTTGCGCCATCGCCGCTGGTCCATTCCACGGCGACGGAACGCGCCAGAAAATCCGCCCCCAAGACATCGCCCAGGCGCTGATCCAGCGTGTCGGCAGAGTGCTGACCGCCAGCGAAGCGCCGCCATTGCTCGACCAGCTTGCCTTCGTGCCAGATGGAAAAGCCCACATCCGGGCGCGCCAGCGCGTGGCGGCGCACGGCTTCGATGCAGTGGGCCAGCTCGGTGGCGTCGGTTTTGAGGAATTTGCGCCGCGCCGGGGTGCTGTAAAAAAGCTCTTTCACCTCCACCGTGGTGCCGGGTGCGCGGGCCACGGGGCGCAATTCGCCGGTGCGCCCGTCCAACATATATGCCGGTGCATCGGCAGTGCGCGAGAGGATCGCGCAATCGGCAATCGCGTTGATGGCGGCCAGCGCCTCGCCCCGAAAACCCATGGTGGCCACCGACTCCAGGTCTTCCAGGCTGCCGATCTTGCTGGTCGCGTGGCGCTTGAAGGCAATCGGCAACTCGTCCGACGGAATGCCCACGCCGTCGTCTTCCACCGCAATCAGCCGCACGCCGCCGGCCAGCAGGCGCACCGTGATCTGGCGCGCCTGCGCGTCCAGCGCGTTGTCCACCAGTTCCCGCACAACCGAGGCCGGACGCTCCACCACTTCGCCGGCTGCAATCTGGCTGATCAGCGTGTCGGGCAGTTCACGGATGGGGCGGCGCGCGGGGGAGAGGGACAGGGTCACCGGCTCATTTTAGGTGGCGCTGTTCGCGGGTGACGCCCGCGAAACCGGTGCGCGTAGGCGTCCGGCAGTGGGCTGGCTCTGTCCATAAAATATTGTTCTGATTGGATGGGCTTATTATTTATTTACCAAATATAGTGAATATTGAGCAATTAAATATCGTAATAATTGCTTTTCTCACACAATAAGCAATGATCTTTCGCGCCGGGCTGCGTAAACTGCCCGCATCCTGACATTTACTCGCCAAAGGTTTCCATGCTCCAGAACCCCGCCACCAAGTACCGCGCTTTCCCGGCTATCGACTTGCCCGACCGCCAGTGGCCCAGCCGCACCATCACCGCCCCGCCGGTCTGGATGAGCACCGATTTGCGTGACGGCAACCAGTCGCTGTTTGAGCCCATGAATCTGGAGCGCAAGCTGCGCATGTTCCGCAGCGTCTGCCAAATTGGGTTCAAAGAAATCGAGGTCGGTTTCCCCAGCGCCTCGCAAACCGACTTTGACTTCGTGCGCAAATTGGTCGACGACAAGCTGATCCCGCAGGACGTCACGATCGAAGTCCTGACCCAGGCGCGCGAACACCTGATCCGTCGCACTTTCGAGTCCGTGGCCGGTGCCCGTCGGGTGATCATGCATGTCTACAACGCCACCGCGCCGCTGTTTCGCGATGTGGTCTTCAACATGAGTAAGGCCGAGGTCGTACAGCTCGCGGTGGAATCGGTCACGCTCATCAAAGAGCTGGCCCAGGCGCACCCGCAAACCGAGTGGGTTTTGCAATACAGCCCCGAACTTTTCACCTCCACCGAGTTGGAATTTGCCAAAGAGGTTTGTGACGCCGTCACCGCTGTGTGGGGCGCCACGCCCGACAACAAAGTCATTCTCAATTTGCCCGCCACCGTGGAAGTGGCCACACCCAATATTTATGCCGACCAGGTCGAGTGGATGCACCGCAATGTGGCGCGGCGCGACAGCGTGATCATCAGCCTGCACCCGCACAACGACCGTGGCACGGCCGTGGCTGCTGCAGAACTGGGCATCATGGCCGGCGCCGACCGCGTGGAAGGCTGCCTGTTTGGCAACGGCGAGCGCACTGGGAATGTGGACATCGTCACCCTGGCGCTCAACCTCTACACCCAGGGCGTCAACCCGGGACTGGATTTTTCGGACATCAACGCCGTGGCCCGCACGGTCGAGCATTGCAACCAGTTACCCATCCATCCCCGCCACCCTTACGTGGGCGACTTGGTGTTCACCGCGTTCAGCGGCTCGCACCAGGACGCCATCAAAAAGGGCTTTTCGGCGCTGGACAAGAACGGCCTGTGGAACGTGCCCTACCTGCCCATCGACCCGGCGGATGTGGGCCGCACCTACGACTCCATCATCCGCGTCAACAGCCAGTCGGGCAAAGGTGGCGTGGCTTATCTGATGGAAGCCGAGTTCGGCGTGGTCATGCCGCGCCGTTTGCAGGTGGAGTTTTCCGGCGAGGTGCAGGCCTACACCGACACCCACGGCGGCGAGATGACCGCGCAGGCCATCTGGGATTTGTTCGCTTCTACCTACCTCGACACCACCGTGCCGCTGCACTACGTGGAACACAACCTCACCGACCATCCGCACAACACCAGCGGGCAGGGCATCCGCCTGGTGGTGGAGGCGGCCGGTGTGCGGCACGTGCTCAAAGGCCACGGCAACGGGCCTATTGATGCGGCGGTGCAGGCTCTGCAAACCCTGGGTGTGCGCGTGCAGGTGCGCAACTTTGAGGAGCGCTCCACCAAAGCCAGCGAAGAAGCCGGCGAGGCCCAGGCCTGCGCCTTCATGGAATTGGCGACGGTGGGCGGCGACAAACTCGAGCGCTTTGGCGTGGGTCTGGATACCAATATCGTCACCGCCTCGATCAAGGCGCTGGTGAGTGGGGTGAACCGCTTGGGCGTCGGCGTCCAAGCGCCTGCGGCGGCGCTGGCGGCCTGAGCCGGCGGGTATCGAGGGTTCGGGGGGCAGCGGGCGCTGATAATCCCGCGCCATGGACCTTCTTTTTCTGCTCGCCTTTGTCGCGGCGATTGCCGCCCAGTGGCGCAAAGCCCAGGAACACCGCCAACGCGTGCACTTTCTGGCGGGCTATTTGCGCAGCTACCAGATTGAAAAGCTCATGGAAACCCTGTCCACGGGTTATCTGCGCGCGCTGGGCGAGAAAGATCCGGAGCGGGCGCAAAGCGTGTGGAATACCCTGGCCTTGTCCGAGGGGCAGCTTGATGAGCAGTTCAAGCGATTTGCCAACGAGTTGAATGGCGCGGACGAGGCGTCCAGCCGGGTCAGCCGCCTGGCCATGGACCTGCCGTTTGTGCGCCAGTGGTTTCCATCGACGACCTTTGACCTGCGCCGCCTGATGCGCATCCACGCCCAGGGCATCTCCAGCACCTTGGGCAACGCCCGCCAACTCTCCCAGCGCGACCGCGCCTACCAACTCTGCGCCGAGATGTTTTTGATGCAGCACAGCTGCCACTGGTTTTGCAACGCCCGCATGGTTGCTTCCGCCCGCCTACTGGCCCGGCACCAGACCCGCTATGACCAGGTGTTGGCGGGCGTGGGCGAGGGCACCCGCGCTGCTTACACCGCGCTGGTGGCGGGTTGGACGCCTACGCAGGGCTGAACCGGCCACCGGAGCATCGCTCCAGTCCCGCCAGGTCACGGCGGGTTTGCACCTCGTAAAAGCCGGATTGCGTTAACAGCGCGCACACAGCCTGTGCCTGCTCAAAACCATGCTCCAGCAATAGCCAGCCACCAGGGTGCAGATGGCTCGGTGCGCCGGCGATGATGGTGCGGATGGCGTCCAGGCCATCCGAGCCGCTGCTCAAGGCCATGCCCGGTTCGTTGCGCAGTGCATCCAGATGCGGATCGCCTTCGGCAACATATGGCGGGTTGGAGACGATGGCATGGAAGCGGCCTTGCGCGCCCTGCAGCCAGTCGCCTTGCGAGAAACGCACCGGTAGTTTTAGGCGCTGCGCGTTGGCTTGCGCCACGGCGAGCGCATCGGCGCTGTAGTCCACCGCGTGCACCGCCCACAAACTGCGCTCGTGTTGCAGCGCCAGCGCCACAGCGCCGCTTCCGGTGCCCAAATCCAGCACCCGTTGCGGTGCGGGGGGCAGGGCCTGCAGCGCCCAGTCCACCAAGGTCTCGGTGTCGGCGCGGGGGTCGAGCACGCGGGCGTCGATGCACAGGTCCAGACCGTAAAAAGCCTTGCGGCCAGTGATGTAAGCCAAGGGTTCGCCGCGCAGCCGCCGCGCCAAAACAGAGTCCCACAGCGCGCGTTGCGGCGGCGGCATCGCGTCGGTGTCGTGAGCGATCAGCCACGCGCGGCCTTGCGGGCCACGGCCACAGGCATGCAGCAGCAAAAGCTGTGCGTCCAGCCGGTGCAGGCCGCATGCCTGCGCCTGCGCCAGCGCGTGCGCTAGGGTCATGGTGCTCATGTACGACCCGTTTTCAAGCCCCGACTTCGAGTGCGGCCAGTTGCTGCGCCGCCTCATAGGCTTGCAACGCCGAGACCACATCGCCCAGGTCGCCTTCCATGATGCCCAGCAGCTTGTAAAGCGTGAGGTTGATGCGGTGGTCGGTCAAGCGGCCTTGCGGAAAGTTGTAGGTGCGTATGCGGTCGCTGCGGTCGCCGGTGCCGACCAGGCTTTTGCGCTCGGCGGCATCCTTGGCGGCGCGCTCGCTGCGGTCTTTTTCCTGGATGCGCGCGGTCAGCACGCGCAGGGCCTGGGCTTTGTTGCTGTGCTGGCTGCGCCCGTCCTGGCATTCGGCGACGATGCCGGTAGGCAAGTGGGTGATCCGCACCGCCGAGTCGGTTTTGTTGATGTGCTGGCCGCCCGCACCGCTGGCGCGGTAGGTGTCAATGCGCAGATCGGCCGGATTGATCTTGATCGCTTCAGCCTCGTCCGGCTCGGCCAGCACGGCGACCGTGCAGGCGCTGGTGTGGATGCGACCCTGCGTTTCGGTGGCGGGTACGCGCTGCACGCGGTGGCCGCCGGATTCGAATTTCAGCGTCCCGTAGGCATTGTGCGCCTCGACCCGCATCACCACTTCTTTGTAGCCGCCAAGCTCACTGGCTGATTCGCTCACGATTTCAACCTTCCAGCCCAGGCTGTCGCAGTAGCGCGTGTACATGCGCAGCAAATCGCCCGCGAACAAGGCCGATTCGTCACCGCCCGTGCCGGCGCGGATTTCGACGAAGGCGTTGCGCGCATCGTCGGGGTCTTTGGGCAGCAACATGCGCTGGAGCTCGGTCTCGAGTTCGGCCATCTCGGCGTTGGCGCTGTCCACCTCCTCCTGCGCCATGGCCTGCATGTCGGCGTCACCTGCGGCTTCGCGCAGCATCTCCTGGGCTGCTGCCAGATCCGATTCGCGCTGGCCGAAGCGCTGCCAGCGGCTGGCCACCGCCGCGACGTCGGTGTGCTCACGCGAGAGCGCCAAAAACTGCGGCATGTCTTGCATGATGTCCTCGCGGGACAGCAAAAATTCCAACTCCCCGAGACGGTCAGCGTATTTGGCGAGTTGTTGGCGCAAAAAAGGTTTCATAAAGAGAAATCAAACAGCAGCTACGGATGGTGCGCGGACAGGCGGCGCGCGGCGGGGTCGCGCAGGGTAGCTACTGCTCGGGGTCGGCTTCGTGGGCGTAGGAGGCCGATTGCGGCGCAGAAGCCCTGTTGCGTAAAAACAGGCGCTCAATCGCGGCGCTGGTATCGGCGCGTTCTTGCGCGTCACCGGCTTGCAACTGCTGGTACGCGCCATGCAGCATTTTTTGTGTCAGGCCTTTGGAGAGGGCATCGAGCACGCTGCCCACGTCTTCACCACGCGCCAGCATTTTTTTGGCACGGGCGATTTCCGCGCCGCGCCAGGCTTCGGTCTGGTGGTTGAGTTGCTGGATCAGCGGCACGTGTGCGCGCTGGTCAACCCAGCGCATAAAGCTTTGCACGCCGGCGTCCACAATGGCTTCGGCCTGGGCCACGGCGGACTGTCTGCTGGCCTGGGCGGTTTGCACCACGCCGGCCAGATCGTCCACCGTGTACAGGTAGACATCGCGCAGGGCTTTGACTTCCATTTCGATGTCGCGGGGCACGGCCAGATCGACCATGAACATAGGGCGGTTGCGGCGTTTTTTCAGGGCCCGCTCGACTGCACCCAGGCCAATGATGGGCAGGGTGCTGGCGGTGCAGCTGATCACGGCATCAAACTCGTGCAGACGCTGGGGCAGATCTGCCAGCGGCATCACGCCCGCCCCGAAGCGCCGGGCCAGCGCCTCACCGCGCTCGATGCTGCGGTTGGCCACGGCCATACCTTTGGGGTTTTTCGCGGCGAAGTGGGTGGCACACAAGTCAATCATTTCCCCCGCGCCCACAAATAGCACCCGGATTTGGCCCAAGTCTTCAAACAGTTGTCCTGCCAATCGCACTGCAGCTGCCGCCATGCTGATCGAGTGCGCGCCGATGTCGGTGGTGCTGCGCACCTCTTTGGCCACCGTGAAGGAGCGCTGGAACAACTGCGACAAGGTGCTGCCCAGGGCGCCCGCCTCATCGGCTATGCGCACCGCGTCTTTGAGCTGCCCCAGAATTTGCGGC
>CANFTU010000002.1 GCA_947450005.1 Comamonadaceae bacterium
GGCTTGGAATGGGGCGTGGTGTCGCCGCTGATGATGGTCCGCGCTGATGCGAAGAGCGGCATGGCAGCGGTCAGCGGCTGGGTGAAGCGCTGCGACTTGTTAGTGACCACGCCCCACGCCAGGCCCGATTCCAGCAAGCCGTTGATCAGCCCATCGACGCCGGGGAAGGCATAGGTGCGCTGGGTCAGACACGCGGCATATCGCACGAAAAACTCCTCGCGCAGCGTCTCGAAATCTGCGTGATCCGGGCCGATGCCGAAGGCCACGCCCAACATACCGCGCGCACCTGCACCTGCCATAGGGCGGTACTGCTCCAGCGGCAGTGAGGGCATGCCCCGCGCGACCCGCATCTGATCAGTCGCAAAGCCCAGGTCCGGCGCACTGTCGACCAGCGTTCCGTCGAGGTCGAATAGGACCGCCTTGGCGTCGTGAAATATAGGCTTCATGGGGCTTTCTGGGTGGCGAGCAGGTAATTCACCGAGGTGTCGCGGGTCAGCGCATACCGGCGATTCAAGGGGTTGTAGCCCATGCCCCGGGCGTGGCGCAGTTCAAGTCCATTCGACCGCGCGAAGCCCGCCAATTCGGCAGGGCGGATGAGCTTTTTGTAGGCGTGGGTTCCGCGCGGCAACAGGTTGAGCACGTACTCGGCCCCCACGATGGCATACAAAAAGGACTTGGGGTTGCGATTGATGGTTGAAAAAAATACCCAACCGCCAGGCTTGACCAAAGCGGCACAGGCCCTCACCACCGACTCCGGGTCGGGGACGTGTTCCAGCATTTCCATGCACGTGACGACATCAAAATGCCCTGGCAACTCGGCAGCCAGGGCCTCCGCCCCTATTTCGCGGTACTGCACGCGCGGCGTCTGCGCCTCCAGGGCGTGCAACTGCGCGACACGTAGCGACTTGCTGGCCAGATCGACCCCCAACACCTGCGCGCCTTTTCGCGCCATCGCATCGGTCAGGATGCCGCCGCCGCAACCAATGTCCACCACCTGCAAACCCTTCAAGGGCACGAGCCCGTCGATCCAGTCCAAGCGCAAGGGGTTGATCTGGTGCAAGGGACGGAATTCGCCCTCTTGATCCCACCAACGGTGCGCCAATTGCGAGAATTTCGCCAATTCGGCAGGATCAACGTTTCCAGTAGGTCGCATAGCTTGACTTTCAGTCGGTCGCTGGGAGACAAATCTGCATGAAAAAACCCGCCGAAGCGGGCTTTTTCGCGCGGAGTGGCCGCTTATTTAGAACCAATAACTTCCACTTCCACGCGGCGGTTCTTGGCACGGCCTGCGGCTGTCTTGTTATCGGCTGCAGGTTCGCTTTCACCCTTGCCTTCGGTGTAGATGCGGTTCTTGGAGACACCCAGCGTGACCAAATATCCCTTGACCGCTTCAGCGCGACGCTGCGACAGTTTTTGGTTGTACGCATCGGTACCCACACTGTCCGTATGTCCTACCACGATCACAACCTCCAGGCTGATGTTCTTGATCTTCTCTACCAGTTCCTTGAGTTTGGCTTTGCCCTCGGCCTTCAGTACCGATTTGTCAAAGTCAAAGAACGTGTCCGCAGCAAACGACATTTTGGCTGGCACCGCGGCCGGTGCAGGCGCCGGAGCAACTGCAGCGGGTGCTGGAGCAGCCACAACGGCGGGTGCAGGCGCTGGTGCAACCGCGGCGGCGGGTGCGGGTGCCTCAACCACCGCAGGCGCCGACTTGTCAACGACAACCACGCGCTCAGCCTCCGCCGCAGGGGCCGCTTCTAATGCCGCAGCAGCCATCGGGGCTGGAGCCGGCTCAACAGCAGGTGCAGCAACGACGACGGGTGCAGGTGCCGGAGCAGCCGGGGCTGCGGCTGCAACCGCAGCAGGCTTCGCAACGATGGCCCCGTCGCATTCGGGCGCTGCGGTCGCTGGCGTCCAGCTGCCGTCTCGCCAGCATTGGCCCGATGCGTCCTTCCAAACCCAACCGGTTACGCTGCTGCGCCAGTTATGGATTTCTTGGGCTGCCGCCAACGACGCGACAGCCGACAGAGCTAACAATGCAACCAAGCGGGTCAATTTCATACATCCTTCTTTCGTATCGGGTTGAGAGAGGGCACAAGCGCCTCGCAGAACACTGCCGCCGCCCCCAAAAGAGGCAAACGGCCCAGACGCCCATTCTGCCATACGAGGGTGTCCACGAGCGGTTGGCCGAAGCATTCAGCGCCATTCGCTCGAAGTGATCGCCAGCCCCTAGCGCGCGGGCCTCCCCGTAGAATCGCCGGTTGCTCATCTGCCGAAATCAACAACAATAGTTATGACCCAGTTTGCCAAAGAAACCCTGCCCATCAGCCTTGAAGAGGAGATGCGGCGCAGCTACCTGGACTATGCGATGAGCGTGATTGTGGGCCGGGCACTGCCCGATGCCCGCGACGGCCTCAAACCCGTTCACCGGCGTGTGCTGTTTGCCATGCATGAGCTGAACAATGACTGGAACCGGCCCTACAAAAAGTCCGCGCGTATCGTGGGCGATGTCATCGGTAAATACCACCCGCACGGCGACCAGTCTGTGTACGACACGATTGTGCGTATGGCGCAGGATTTTTCCATGCGGCACATGCTGGTAGACGGCCAAGGCAACTTCGGTTCGGTCGATGGGGACAACGCGGCAGCCATGCGGTACACCGAAATCCGTCTGGCAAAAATTGCCCATGAAATCCTGGCGGATCTGGACAAAGAGACTGTGGACTTCGGGCCCAACTACGACGGCTCGGAGAAAGAGCCGTTGGTGATGCCCACGCGCCTGCCCAATCTGCTGGTCAATGGCTCGGGCGGCATTGCCGTTGGCATGGCCACCAATATTCCTCCGCACAACCTGAATGAAGTGGTCGACGCCTGCCTGCATCTGCTGCGCAATCCGCAGGCTTCGATTGACGAGCTGATGGAGATCATCCCGGCGCCCGACTTCCCGACCGCCGGCATCATTTACGGCATCAACGGCGTCAAAGACGGCTACCGCACCGGACGCGGCCGCGTGGTGATGCGGGCCAAGTGCCACTTCGAAGACATCGACAAAGGCGCACGCCAGGCCATCATCGTCGACGAGCTGCCCTACCAGGTCAACAAAAAAACCCTGCAAGAGCGCATGGCCGAACTAGTGCATGAGAAGAAGATCGAAGGTATCAGCCACATCCAGGATGAGTCCGATAAATCCGGCATGCGGCTGGTGATCGAGCTCAAGCGCGGCGAAGTGCCTGAAGTGGTGCTCAACAACCTCTACAAACAAACCCAGCTGCAAGACAGCTTCGGCGTGAACATGGTCGCGCTGGTCAACGGCCAGCCCAAGTTGTGCAACCTCAAAGACCTGCTGGAAGTCTTCCTGCAGCACCGCCGCGAAGTGGTGACACGGCGCACGGTGTTCAACCTGCGCAAGGCACGCGAGCGCGGCCATGTACTTGAAGGCCTTGCCATTGCGCTGGCCAATATTGACGACTTCATCGCCATCATCCGCAACGCACCCACACCACCGGTTGCCAAAGCCGAACTGATGCAGCGCGCCTGGGACAGCCAGTTGGTGCGCGAAATGCTGACCCGCAGCCGTGCCGATGGCGGCACCGTGAACGCTGATGACTACCGGCCCGACGGGCTGGAGCGCAACTACGGCATGGGCGCGGATGGCCTGTACCGCCTATCCGACACGCAGGCGCAAGAGATTTTGCAAATGCGCCTGCAGCGCCTGACCGGGCTGGAGCAAGACAAGATCGTTGCCGAGTACAAAGAAGTGATGGCCGAGATCGACGACTTGCTCGACATCCTGGCCCGCCCCGAGCGCGTCTCCACCATCATCGGGGAAGAGCTCAGCACCATCAAACAGGAATTCGGCAACACCAAACTGGGTGCGCGCCGCAGCCTGGTCGAACACAGCTCGTTTGACCTCAGCACCGAAGACCTGATCACGCCCACCGACATGGTGGTCACGCTCTCCCACAGCGGCTACATCAAGAGCCAACCTCTGGGCGAATACCGCGCGCAAAAACGCGGCGGGCGCGGCAAGCAAGCCACGGCGACCAAAGAAGACGATTGGGTGGACCAACTTTTCATCGCCAACACGCACGACTACATCTTGTGCTTCTCGAACCGGGGCCGCTTGTACTGGCTCAAAGTCTGGGAAGTACCGCAGGGTTCTCGCGGCTCGCGCGGGCGGCCTATCGTCAACATGTTCCCGCTGATCGAGGGCGAAAAGATCACCGTCGTGCTGCCGCTGACCGGCGAGAAGCGCAGCTTCCCGGCCGACCAATATATCTTCATGGCCACGCGCATGGGAACGGTCAAAAAGACCAGCCTGGACGAATTCTCTAACCCCCGCAAAGCCGGCATCATTGCCGTTGATTTGGATGAAGGCGACTTTTTGATTGGGGCAGCCCTTACCGACGGTGCCCATGACGTGATGCTGTTCTCCGATGGTGGCAAGGCGGTGCGCTTTGACGAAAACGACGTGCGCCCCATGGGCCGTAACGCGCGTGGTGTGCGCGGCATGATGCTGGAAGAAGGCCAGAGCGTGATCGCCATGCTGGTTGCTGAAGACGAGCTGCAAAGTGTGCTCACCGCGACCGAAAACGGCTACGGCAAACGCACCAACATCACCGAATACACCCGCCACGGGCGCGGCACCAAAGGCATGATTGCGATTCAGCAATCCGGCCGCAACGGCAAAGTGGTGGCAGCCACGCTGGTACACCCCGATGACGAGATCATGCTCATCACCGACAAAGGCATTTTGGTGCGCACCCGCGTGGCCGAGATCCGTGAACTCGGACGCGCCACGCAGGGCGTCACGCTGATCAGCCTGGACCCCGGCTCCCAACTCAGCGGCCTGCAACGCATCGTCGAGAACGACGCGCAGGCGGCAGTCGATGCCCAGGACGACGGCGACGAGGCCGCAGGCGAGGGCCAGGACGACGCTGGAAACAGCGCCGACTGACACGCGGCCGCATGGCTGTGCGCCCCTTCAACTTTTCCGCAGGCCCGGCGGCCATGCCGGCCGAGGTGCTGGCCCAAGCGGCCGATGAAATGCTGGACTGGCCCGACGCCAGCGGGCAGCGCAGCGGCATGGGCGTGATGGAAATGAGCCACCGGGGGCGCGAATTTGGCGAAATCCTGGCGCGCGCCCAATCCGACTTTCGCAGCCTGATGGCCGTGCCGGAGCACTTCCACATCCTGTTCATGCAAGGCGGCGGCGCGGCCCAAAACGCCATCGTCCCACTCAATTTGTGCGGGCCCTCGGCGCACATCCGGGCCACATCTGACTTTGTGGTTACCGGTGGTTGGAGCGCCAAATCGTTATTGGAGGCCGGCAAATATGGCAAGGCCCATGAAGCCGCGCGCAGTACCGCATTCCATGATATTCCCGACCCGTCAAGCTGGCGGCTCAGCGACGGCGCGGCTTATGTGCACCTGTGCACGAACGAGACCATCCACGGTGTGGAGTTTCACAGCCTGCCCGATCTGGCGGGGATGGGATGCAACGCACCGCTGGTAATCGACTGTTCGTCCCATATCGCTTCGCGGCCTGTGGATTGGACGCGCGTCGGGCTGGCCTATGCCGGCGCCCAAAAGAACCTGGGGCCCGCCGGCTTGACGCTGGTGGTGGTCCGCGAGGACTTGCTGGATCGCGCCCTGCCCGCCTGCCCCAGCGTTTTCCATTACCGGGAACTGGCGCGCAATGACTCCATGGTCAACACGCCACCCACTTTTGGCATCTACATGGCCGGACTGGTTTTCCAATGGTTGTTGCGCCAAGGTGGTTTGGCTGCCATCGAGCAGCGCAACATCGCCAAAGCGCAAGCACTCTATGACGCCATCGACACCTCCGCGCTGTTTTACAACCCAGTGAATCCAGCCTGCCGGTCGCGCATGAATGTGCCGTTTTTCCTGCGCGCGCCCGCGCGCACCGACGCCTTTTTAGCCAGTGCCGCCGACGCCGGGTTACTGCAATTGAAGGGCCACAAATCGCTGGGCGGCCTGCGCGCCAGTCTGTACAACGCCATGCCGATGGAGGGCGTGCAGACGCTGATAAGCTTGATGCGCGAGTTTGAGCGCACCCAGGCCTGAACCCGCGCCGTGCCCGAAGACCCTTTTCACAGCCCTCACGCCGCCATGACCAAGACGCTCGCCGAGCTCCGAACCCAGATCGATGCGCTGGACCAGTCGCTGTTGCGCATGCTCAATGAGCGGGCGGCGCTGGCGCATGAAGTCGGTGTGATCAAGCACGCTGAAGGGTCGCCCGTTTTCCGCCCGGAGCGCGAGGCCCAGGTTATCCAGAATCTGCAGAAGTCCAATGCAGGCTTGTTGCAACCTGCCGGAGTGGCCTTCATTTGGCGCGAAATCATGTCCGCCTGCCGCGCCTTGGAAGCGCCGCAGCGCGTGGCCTACCTGGGACCGCACGGCACATTCAGCGAAGAAGCCGCGCTGCGGTTTTTCGGCTCCAGCATCGCGCACCTGCCCTGCAGCAATTTCGACGAAGTGTTTCACGCAGCCAGCGCCGGGGGCGCGGAATTCGGCGTTGTTCCGGTGGAGAACAGCACCGAGGGCGTGGTCACCCGCAGCCTTGACTTGCTGCTCCATTCGCCGCTGCACATCGTGGGCGAAATCAGCCTGATGGTGCGCCACCACCTGCTGCGCAGCAGCCCGTCTGCCGATGGCGTGGAGGTCGTACTAGCCCATCCGCAGGCGCTGGCCCAGTGCCAGCAGTGGCTCAACACCCACCTGCCCCAGGCAGAGCGCCGTGCCGTATCCAGCAATGCCGAAGGCGCACGTCTGGCAGCCACCAACCCAGCCTGGGCGGCGCTCGCCAGCGAGCGGGCTGCGTCGGAATTCGGTTTGCACATCGCTGCGCAGGCGGTGCAGGACGACGCCTTCAACCGCACCCGCTTTGTGGTCGTGTGCCTGCCCAGCGTTCTCCCTGCACCGCAGGCCAGTGGCAAGGACTGCGTGAGCCTCGTGGTGTCCGTGCCCAACCGGCCCGGCGCCGTCCACGATCTGCTGGTGCCGCTGAAGCAACACGGCGTCTCGATGACACGCTTGGAGTCGCGCCCGGCGCGCTCCGGCCAGTGGGAATACTTCTTCTACATCGACCTGCAAGGCCACCCCAGCCAGCCCCATGTGCAGGCCGCCTTGCATGACCTGCAAAGCTTGTGTGCTTTCTACCGGGTGCTGGGCACCTACCCCCTGTCGGACTGAGGCGGTGGCGAATACCAAGCCGGTGTTTCGGCAACTCGGATTGATCGGCTGCGGCCTGATGGGCGGCTCGTTCGCCCTGGCGGTGCGACAGGCCGGCCTGGTCGATCGCGTGGTGGGCTACAGCCCCACGGCGCGCAGCCGCGACACCGCGCTGGCTTTGGGCGCCATCGATGTCGCCGTTGACGTGCCCGCTGCTGCGGCCCTCGGCAGCGACCTGGTTCTGCTGGCCCTTCCCGTGGCCAGCACCGAAGCCACGTTGCGCGCTATCTGCGACTCGCTCGCACCCGAAACCTTGGTCATGGATGTGGGTTCGACCAAAAGCGATGTGGTGCAGGCCGCCGCTTTGGCACTGGGTGGCGCGCAGCTGCCGTGGTTTGTGCCGGCCCATCCGATTGCGGGCAAGGCACAGGCTGGCGTGGCGCATGCGCAGGCCGATCTGTACCAGAGCTGCCTGGTGGTCCTCACGCCGGGCGCGGTAACCAACCCGCAAGCGCTTGAGAAGGCGCGCCAGCTGTGGGAAGCGTTGCAATGCCGCGTGCGCGAGATGACACCGGCCGCGCACGACGCCGGTTTCGCCGCCGTGAGTCACCTGCCCCACCTGCTCGCTTTTGCGCTGATGAACGCCATCACGAAACAGCCAGATGGGGCGGACCTGCTATCGCTGGCCGGCCCGGGGTTTCGCGACTTCAGCCGGATTGCCGAGGGCGACCCGGCCCTGTGGCGCGATGTCCTGCTGGTCAACCGCGCGCAGATACAACGCCAAAGCGCCTTGTTCCGCGCCCAGTTGGACGCGCTGGAGCATTGCCTGGAACACGGCAACGGCGCCGAGCTCGGCGCCCTGATCAGCCAAGCCAGCAGTGCCCGCGCCGCCTGGAAAATGGGCGGCTGAAGACGTACCCCACCCCGCCGTAACTGCCTGCCATAACGCCCCACGCTCTGATGTTTCGCACCGCATTCCTCGATATTCCCCATTTGTTGAGCGCAGCCGGTGACGTCACCCTGCCGGGCTCCAAAAGTATTTCCAACCGCGTGCTGCTGCTGTGCGCCCTGTGCGAGGGCGAGACCTCGGTGCACGACCTGCTGGACTCGGATGACACACGGGTCATGCTGGATGCGTTGCGCGCTCTGGGTTGCGGCTTGCGCCGGTCGGGCACGCAGCTGCACATAACCGGCCTGGCAGGCCGCTTGCCAGCCGGGCACTTAGACCTGTTTCTCGGCAACGCGGGGACTGCCATGCGGCCCCTGACCGCCGCCTTGGCGGTACTGGGCGCCGATTGCACGCTGCGCGGCGTCGCACGCATGCATGAGCGTCCGATTGGCGATCTGGTCGACGCGCTGCGCCAGCTCGGCTGCGATGTGGGTTACCTTGGAACGGAGGGCTTTCCGCCCCTGCGCATCGGGACCCCGAAACTGCGACTCGACGCGCCCATCCGGATTCGCGGCGACGTCTCCAGCCAGTTCCTGACCGCCTTGCTCATGGCCTTGCCGCTGGTGGCGAGCCAGACGATCGTGATCGAAGTCGTGGGCGAGCTGATCAGCAAGCCCTATATCGATATCACCCTCCAACTGCTGGCCCAGTTTGGCGTCGTGGTGCACAACGATGGCTGGCAGCGTTTCACGATTGCAGCCGGTAGTGCATTGCGCTCGCCGGGAACGGTGCATATTGAAGCGGATGCCTCGTCCGCCAGTTATTTCATCGCGCTGGGCGCACTCAGTGCCGACCCGCGCGGCATCCACATCCACGGTGTGGGCGCGGCGTCGATTCAAGGCGATATCCGCTTTATTGAAGCGGCCCGTGCGATGGGCGCGCAAGTCGACAGCCAGGCCAACAGCCTGCATGTGCGCCGGGGCATATGGCCGCTGCGCGCCATTGATTTGGACTGCAACCACATTCCGGATGCGGCGATGACCTTGGCGGTGATGGCGCTGTTCGCACAGGGCACCACCCGATTGCGCAATATCGCCAGCTGGCGGGTCAAGGAAACCGACCGCATTGCTGCGATGGCCTGCGAGTTGCGCAAACTCGGCGCACAGATCCATGAGGGCCCGGATTTTCTGGAGGTCACGGCGCCCGCCCGTCCAGCAGATTGGCGCGCAGCCACGATCCATACCTACGACGATCACCGGGTGGCCATGTGCTTCTCCCTGGCATCGCTCAACCCGGCGGGGCTGCCGGTGCGCATTGAAGACCCGCAATGCGTGGCCAAAACCTTCCCCGATTACTTCGAGGCGCTGTTCTCGGTAGCCCACCCCGCTGCCATACCCGTCATCTGCATTGACGGTCCCACGGCATCGGGCAAGGGTACGCTGGCCAGTGCCTTAGCGGCACGCCTGGGCTATCACTTTCTGGATTCCGGCGCGCTGTACCGGATCAGCGCCTACGCCGCCGTGCAAGCCGGTATCGCGCTGGACTTGGAGAACCAGACCCAGATCGCGCAACGCATTGCCAGCCTGGCCATCCGCTTCGATGGCGACAGCGTCTGGCTTGACGGGCTGGATGTGAGCCAGGCTATCCGCACCGAGGACGCGGGTGCCAATGCATCCAAGGTCGCGGTACTGCCCGAAGTGCGCGCGGCGTTGCGGGGTCTGCAGCACAGTTTTGCCCGCTTGCCCGGCTTGGTAGCGGACGGGCGTGACATGGGCACGGTGATCTTTGGGCAGGCGCAGCTCAAGGTTTTTTTGACCGCAGACGCCGCCTGCCGGGCCGAACGCCGCTTTCATCAGCTTGCCGGGCGGGGCGTACAGGCTATACTCGCCGACCTTATGGCTGACCTGCAGGCGCGCGACGCGCGGGACTCTTCCCGCACCACTGCGCCGCTCAAAGCAGCTGAGGACGCCCAACTGCTGGACAACGGCACGCTGACGGTGGAGCAATCTATCGATACCGTGCTGGCCTGGTGGCAAAGCAAACAGCCTTTTTAAGCCGCCAGGTTTAAAAAGGCAGAACGGTCCCTCCGACTCCCCTCGCGCTGCATGGCGCACGGTCGGTGGGTTCAACAACTTAACCCGCGGCTCGATCCGCAAATCTGAATGTCTGAATCTTTCGCAGCCCTGTTTGAAGAGTCACAAAAAGCCTCCGAAACCCGTATTGGCGAGGTCGTTACCGCCGAAGTCGTTCGCATCGAACACAACTTTGTCGTCGTCAACGCCGGCCTGAAGTCCGAAGCCTACGTTCCCCTTTCTGAATTCAAAAGCGATCAGGGCGAACTCGAAGTCCAAGTCGGTGAATTTGTTTCGGTGGCCATCGTGGCCATGGAAAACGGCTACGGCGACACCATCGTCAGCCGCGATACCGCCAAGCGTTTGGCATCGTGGATGAGCTTGGAAAAATCGCTGGAATCCGGCGAATTTGTGACCGGCACCACCAGCGGCAAAGTCAAAGGCGGCCTGACCGTGCTGGTCAATGGCATCCGCGCCTTCCTGCCCGGTTCGTTGGTGGACACCCGCCCAACCAAAGATCTGTCGCCATGGGAAAACAAGACCATGGAATTCAAGGTCATCAAGCTGGACCGCAAGCGCAACAACGTCGTGCTGTCACGCCGCGCTGTGATCGAAGCGTCGATGGGCGAAGAGCGCGCCAAGCTGATGACGACCCTCAAAGAAGGTTCCATCGTGCATGGTGTGGTCAAGAACATCACCGAATACGGTGCGTTTGTGGACCTCGGCGGCATCGACGGCTTGCTGCACATCACCGACATGGCCTGGCGCCGTGTTCGTCACCCGTCTGAAGTGGTGACCGCAGGACAAGAAATCACCGCCAAGATCCTGAAGTTCGACACCGAGAAAAACCGCGTGTCGTTGGGTCTGAAGCAAATGGGCGACGACCCGTGGATGGGCGTGAACCGCCGCTACCCACAGGGTACCCGCATGTTCGGCAAGATCACCAACATCGCCGACTACGGCGCGTTTGTGGAACTCGAGCCCGGCATCGAAGGTCTGGTGCACGTGTCTGAAATGGACTGGACCAACAAGAACGTGGCACCGAGCAAGATCGTGGCCCTGGGCGACGAAGTCGAAGTCATGGTCCTGGAAATCGACGAAGACAAGCGCCGCATTTCGCTGGGTATGAAGCAATGCCGTGCCAACCCTTGGCAGGAATTTGCGCTCAATACCAAGCGTGGCGACCGCGTCAAAGGCCCGATCAAATCAATCACCGACTTCGGCGTGTTCGTGGGCTTGGCTGCCGGCATCGACGGCCTGGTACATTTGTCTGATCTGTCCTGGAACGAAACCGGCGAAGCCGCCGTGCGCGAGTTCAAAAAGGGCCAGGAAGTCGAAGCCATCGTGTTGGCGGTGGATGTGGACCGCGAACGCATTTCGCTGGGCATCAAACAACTCGACTCCGACCCGTTCACGACCTTTGTGTCCATGAACGACAAGGGCCAGGTCGTGACCGGCAAGGTCAAAACCGTGGACGCCAAGGGAGCCGAGATCGATCTGGGCCAGGACATCATGGCCTACCTGCGCGCCTCTGAGATCAGCCGCGACCGCGTGGAAGACGCGCGCAACGTGCTCAAAGAGGGTGACGAGATCACCGCAGTCGTGGTGAACGTGGATCGCAAGACCCGCAACATCCAGTTGTCGATCAAGGCCAAAGATGCCGCGGACGAGAGCGAAGCCATGGCCTCCCTGAGCCAGAACTCGCGTGAAAACGCGGGAACAACGAGCTTGGGCGCCCTGCTGCGCGCGAAGTTGGACAACAACTAAGCCGCGTCTCACGCGCATGTTGATGCCGAACAAGGACCGCGGGTACGCTGCCAGCGGTCCTTGTTTTTTGTTGCACACGGAAACCCTCCCATGACACGCTCTGACCTGGTCGAAGAACTGGCCAGCCGATTCAACCAACTGACACAGCGCGACGCGGAAGCTGCGGTGAAAGCCATTCTGGATGCCATGAATGACGCGCTGGTGCGCGGACACCGCATCGAGATCCGGGGCTTTGGCAGCTTTAGCGTGAACCGGCGCGCGCCCCGCCAGGGGCGTAACCCGCGCAGCGGCGCCAGCGTTGCGGTACCTGAAAAGCGGGTCCCGCACTTCAAACCGGGTAAAGCACTGCGGGAAGCCGTCGACCAGGGGCCCGCCGTCTCCGACCAGGTCCCCAGCGGGCCTGCGCAACTGAACTGATTCACGCTTGGCTCCGGACGGGCAAGCGCAATGCCACTGGCTAGAATGGGCCATGCTGGAAAAACGCCTATGACCCGCATCGCCGCCTACCTGCAATGGTGTCTGAAGGCTGTTGCATTTTTCACTTTTTTTGCCTTTGCCCTGAACAACCAGGGTGACGGTACCGTGCGCTTCTTTTTTGGCTACGCATGGACAGCACCCATGGTCCTGATCGTGCTGGCGGCTTTTGGAAGCGGTCTGCTTGTCGGCATTTTGGGTATGGTTCCCCGCTGGTGGACGCAGCGACGCGCTGCAACCCGCGCCGCAAGTCCGGCTGCGGATGTCCCGACTGAACAGAACCTGCCAGGCAACGCCCGCCCCCATGGACTTTGACCCCATACTGGCCCTCTTGGGTCTGCCGCTGGCCTTTGTGCTGGGGTGGTTGGCCTCGCGCTTCGACCTGCGCCAGCTGCGGCTGGACAACCGCCAAGCACCCAAAGCGTATTTCAAAGGATTGAACTTTTTGCTCAACGAGCAGCAAGACCAGGCCATTGACGCGTTTATCGAAGCCGTACAAAACGACCCGGATACATCCGATCTGCACTTTGCTTTGGGCAACCTGTTTCGCAGGCGCGGCGAATACGAGCGCGCGGTACGGGTACACCAGCACTTGCTCTCACGAGGCGATTTGGGACAGGATGAACGGCACCGCGCGCAGCATGCGCTGGCGCTGGACTACCTCAAGGCAGGCCTGCTCGACCGCGCTGAAGAGGCGCTGCTCGCGCTGGAGGGCACACGTTTCGAGGCCGAGGCGCGGCTGGCGCTACTGGCCAATTACGAACGCTCTCGCGATTGGGCGGGCGCGGCCCGGGTCGCGCGCCTGCTGGAGGGCAGCGACCAAGGGAGCTTCTCCATCCGCCGGGCGCATTACCTGTGTGAGCAAGCAGCAGAGAAAAAGTCCGGCGGCACCGTGGAGCAGGCGTACGCCCTGCTGCAGGAAGCCATTGTCACGGCACCGGAGGCAGCCCGCGCCCGCATGGCCTTGGCCGAATTGCAGTCCGGCGCAGGCGACTCAAAACGCGCGTGGGATACCCTGCGCCAGGCGCTGGCGCAGTGCCCGGCCGCAGCGCCGCTGATTGCGCCGGCGCTGGCGCAATCAGCCGTGACGGCGGACCGGGTTGAACAAACCCTGGGGGTCCTGGAGGACTGCTACGCCACAACGCCTGCGCTGGACGTGCTCGATGCCATCGTCACCTTGCAAAGCCGGGACCCAGCGCGCCACGCGAGCGCCCGAGAGCGCTACGCGCTGCATCTGGAAAAAGAACCCTCGCTGGTGGCTGCGGCCAAATGGATTGCGGGCGAAGTACTCTCCAAAGAGCAATTCCATCCGCATGTCCAGCGCGCGCTGGATCATGCGGTGAAACCCCTTTCGCGCTACCGCTGCATGGCCTGCGGGTTTGAGGCTACGCGCTACTTCTGGCAATGTCCAGGGTGCCAGGCATGGGACAGCTACCCGGCGCGCCGCATCGAAGAACTGTGAACTCCGCTATGGTTATGAGCCCTACCCCCCTCCCCTCGGCCGCCCGTATCGCGGCATCGCGCGTGCTGGTTGTCGGCGACGTGATGCTGGACCGCTACTGGTTTGGCGCGGTTGACCGCATCTCACCCGAAGCACCGGTGCCTGTGGTTCGGATCACCCGCGAAGAAGAGCGCAGCGGGGGCGCTGCCAACGTGGCGCACAACGTTGCTGCGCTCGGTGCCCAGGCGGGCCTGCTCAGCGTGGTGGGGGACGATGACGCCAGTCGCCGCCTGGAAGCGCTGATGGCAACAACCGGTATCACAACCCACTTCGCGCGCGACCCCGACTTGAAGACCACGGTGAAGTTGCGGGTCATTGGACGCCAGCAACAACTGATCCGCCTCGACTTCGAAAACACCCCCCGCTCCGAACTACTGGCCAACCAAACCACCCGATTGGAAGAATTGGCCCCGGGCTGCGGTGCCGTCTTGTTTTCAGACTACGGTAAAGGGGGCCTGGGGCATGTGGCCGACATGATTGCGCTGGCCCGCACACTGCGCATACCGGCTCTGGTAGACCCCAAAGGCACCGACTATGCAAGCTACCAGGGCGCAACGCTGATCACGCCCAACCGCGCCGAACTGCAACAGGTGGTCGGCGCCTGGAAGGACGAAGGGGAATTGCGGTCCAAAGCGCAGGCCCTGCGCGAGCAGCTGCATCTGGACGCGATACTGCTCACCCGCAGCGAAGAAGGTATGACACTGTATGACGCGGCGGGCGAACTCAGCATCGGCGCCCAGGCGCGCGAAGTGTTTGACGTCACCGGAGCCGGCGATACGGTGATTGCGGCGATGGGAACGCTGATCGCCGCAGGATTGACGCCGCGCGAAGCTCTGCCCTGGGCCAACAAATCGGGCGGAATCGTGGTGGGTAAATTCGGCACCGCTTCGGTGTCTTACCAGGAGTTGGCGGCATGACGCGGATCGTGGTTACCGGAGCAGCCGGCTTCATCGGCAGCAACATCATCCAGGGCTTGAATGCCCGTGGCATCAAGAACATCATCGCCGTCGACGACCTGACCCAGGGCGACAAGTTTCGTAACCTGGTAGACCTGTCGATCAGCGACTACGTGGATGCTGCAGATTTTTATAGCGCATTCGCACAAGGGCATTTCGGCCAGGTCGAGGCGGTGTTCCATGAGGGCGCCTGCAGCGACACGATGGAACACAACGGCAAGTTCATGATGGCCAACAACTACGCCGTCTCACTCCAATTGTTCGAAGCCGCGCAAGCGCGCAAGACGCGACTGTTTTATGCCTCGTCAGCGGCTACCTACGGCGGCTCCAGCGTCTTTGCGGAGGACCCGGAACATGAAGCACCGCTGAACGTCTACGGTTACTCCAAGCTGCTGTTCGACCAAAAAATGCGCGTCTCGCTGGGCCAGCATTTTGAGCGTGCCCACACGCAAGTGGTGGGCTTCCGCTACTTCAATGTCTACGGCCCGCGTGAACAGCACAAAGGCAGAATGGCCAGCGTCGCATTCCACCAATTCAACCAATTCCGAACAGACGGCTGCGTCAAATTATTCGCAGATTACGGCGGTTACGCCGCGGGCGAGCAAATGCGTGACTTTGTCTTTGTGGACGACGTGGTAGCTGTCAACCTCTGGTTTTTCGACAACCCGGCCAAGAGTGGCTTGTTCAACCTGGGCACGGGTCGCGCACAACCCTTTAACGATGTGGCTTATGCGGTGGTCAACAGCGCACGGGCTGCGCGCGGAGAGTCCGCTTTGACGCTGCCCGACATGGTTGCAAAGGGTCTGATCACCTACATTCCCTTCCCCGATGCCCTGCGCGGCAAATACCAGTGTTTCACCCAGGCGGACCTTGGTGCGCTGCGCAGCAGCGGGTGCGACCATGTGTTTTCGGATGTCGCGCAAGGTGTTGCGGCGTACGCGCATCGCCTGCCGGGCAGTGCCTGAGGGTATTGTGAGCAGCTGATCATGGCACCAGTAACAGCACCAGGCCCATGCTACATGCACACCGTTCAGGGGCGCACCGCCAGGTTTTTCGCTGGGGCTGCCCTCGCACTTGCAACCGGGCTGTGCATGGCAATCGACATCAACGACGCGAATGAGGCAGAGCTCGACAGCATCCGGGGCTTCGGTCCACCAACCACCGCACGTATCCTGCAGGAACGCGCCAAAGCGCCGTTCAGTAACTGGGCGGATTTGATGCGCCGCGTCAAAGGTATCAAAGACGCCCGCGCACGGCAACTCTCCCAAGAAGGTTTGACCGTCAACGGCCAAGCCTATCCGGCACCATGACCGCAGTTCTCGCGATCTGCCTGGGTGCCTGCGTCGGTGCGGTGATGCGTTGGCAACTCGGCCTCTGGCTTAACCAGCCGCCGCCCATGGAGGGGGGAGACCCCGCGCTGGCCGGGCACTACCTGCCCTGGGGCACGCTGGCAGCCAACCTCCTAGGCGGCTATCTGGTGGGCGTGTGTGTGGCGTTTTTTCAGACGCTGCCCGACCTGGATCCCTTGTGGCGACTGGCGCTGGTCACCGGATTTCTGGGCGCCTTGACCACCTTCTCGAGCTTCTCAGCGGAAGTGGTCACCATGTTGGGCCAGCAACGCTATGTACTGGCACTCGGGACCGCCGCCATCCACCTGCTGGGGTCGCTGACCTTGACAGTAGCGGGCATGCGAACGGTGGACTTGCTCAACGGCCGCTGAAAGCCACCGGACCCACAGGCCGGCACAACCTATTGCATCGGCCCTTTGAGACTTTCCGGCAAAACAAAAGGCATGACTTGCACGCCCTCCTCCAGCAGATCGCGGGTCTGCTGCGGTGTGGCCTGGCCACGGATGGCACGGGCTTCTGATTCGCCGTAGTGAATTTTGCGGGCTTCTTCGGCGAAGCGGTTGCCCACATCCTGGGTTTGCTCCAGCAGGGCTTTGGCCATGCGCAGCAGCGACTGGGTGATCTCATTTTGTAGCGGCGCCAGCGCCACGTCGCTGGAAGCGGAAACTGCCGGTAGTGCCCCATCGCTTGATTCAGGCGGAGGGTTCTGCGAACGACCGAGATTCAAGCGGGGCGCACTGAGCATTTTTTCTACCTGTGCGTCCCCGCACACGGGACATTGCACCAACCGGCGCGCCAACTGATCCACAAAATCCGCTTCGCTGCCAAACCAGCCTTCAAAGCTGTGGTGCGCAGAACACTGCAAATCAAAGACTTTCATACCGGCTGCCAGTTCAGCTGCACACGACCACCCAAGACGTTTTGCAACCACAGTAGGCAGCACAGCGTCTTGCCATCGGTGATCAGACCCTGGGCACACCAGTCCCACATCGCATCGGGGGTGGCGGTAAAGACTTCCAGAAATTCGCCCGGATCCAGCGCCGCAGGACCCGCTTGCACACCGCGCGCGAACCAGATGTCGATATGTTCTGTGGAATAGGCAATCGTAGGGTGCATCACACCGGCAAAGGCCCACTCGTTCGCGGTGTATCCCGTCTCTTCACGCAGCTCGCGTTGCGCACACAGGAGCGAATCCTCGCCTTGCTCGAGCTTCCCCGCTGGAAACTCAATCAATACACGGTCAAGCGGGTAGCGAAACTGCCGCTCCAGCACCACGCGCAGGCCGCCGGCCGCATCAACCAAAAGCGGGACCACCACAACGGCGCCGGGGTGAACGATGTATTCGCGGGTCGCCGTGCTGTTATCCGGCAGGGCAATGTGGTCACGGCGGACATGCAGGAAATTGCCGTCGTAGACCGACTCCGAATTCAACTTGCGCTCGCGCAGGTCCACAGTTGGCGTCAGAATCAGACCGTGACCCCTGGGCCGGGGCTCAGGTACCCATCATCTGCAAAATCGATTCCGCGCACAGCGTCATCAGTCCGCCAGGCAACAAGCCCAGCAGCAGCAGCAGCAAAGCGTTCAAGGATAAGACCATCCGCACGTCGCGCGGCGCACGCACCGTGGTGATGGAGATCGGCGCGTCGAAATACATGACTTTGACTACGCGCAGGTAATAAAAAGCGCCTACCAAGGACATCAGGACGGCAAATACGGCCAATCCGATGTGCACGCTGCCGCCCGCTAAAACCAAGGCTTGCAAAACCGACAGCTTGGCAAAAAACCCGACCATGGGAGGAATGCCGGCCAGAGAGAACATGCACAAGGCCATCACCCCGGCGTACAAAGGGCTGCGCTGATTCAAGCCGGCAAAGTCGGCAATTTCTTCGCTCTCAAATCCTTCTGCCGACAACAGCATGATGATGCCGAAGGTGGCCAAGGTCGTGAGCACGTAGGTGATGACGTAGAACATGGCCGAGCTGTAGGCGTTCGCGGCCGCCACCGCGTCACCGTCGACCACGCCCGATAGCAAGCCCAGAAGGATGAAGCCCACTTGCGAAATCGTGGAGTACGCCAGCATCCGCTTGATATTGGTCTGCGCAATGGCTGCGAAATTACCGATAAACAGTGACGCGATGGACAAGACCATGAGCATTTGCTGCCAGTCCAAAGCCAGCGGCAAAAGACCTTCCACCAACAAGCGTATGACCATTGCAAATGCAGCAAGCTTCGGGGCGCCTGCAATCATCAGAGTGACGCCGGTCGGCGCGCCCTGGTACACATCGGGCACCCACATATGGAAGGGCACGGCGCCAAGCTTGAAGGCCAACCCGGCCACAATGAAAACGAGACCGAAGACAAGCACCCGGTGCTGAATGTGGCCCGCCACAATGGCCTGGTGAATCATCGTGATATCCAGCGTACCGGTGGCGCCATACAGCATCGACATGCCGTAGAGCAAGAACCCCGACGCCATGGCCCCTAAGACAAAGTATTTCATCGCGGCTTCAGTCGCTTGCGCCTTGTCGCGCCGCAAAGCGACCAACGCATAGCTGGACAAGGTGAGCAACTCTAACCCCAGGTAGATGATCAGCAGGTTGTTACCCGAAATCATCACAAACATACCGAGCAAACCGAACAAACTCAGGGTGAACAACTCGCCACCGCGCAACATGTCACGCGAGAGCGCATAGGGCCGCGCATACACCAGACTCACAATCACGGCCAAACTGGCGAAACACTTGAGCCAGGCACTCATGCTGTCGCTGACCACCATATTCGAAAAGCCGTACAAGGTGAATCCGGACGCGCCGAAAAATGCCTCAATCGCTGCGATGCACAGCAAAGACAGAACGGACAGCACATAGGTCAGCGTACGCAGCGGGGACTTCACACCGAGATCCACAATGGCAATCACGCAGGCCATGACCAGCAGCAAAGCCTCAGGGAAAATTACAATCCAACTGGCTTGGTCAATCATGCTGTGTCTCTCAATTCAGTGGCACTGCGGCAATTTTGGACACCGACACATGCTGCAACAGCGCGGCTACCGAGGCGTCCATCACATCGGTGAAGGGCTTGGGATAAATGCCCATACCGAGCACCGCGAAGGCCAAAAGGCCCATCACCAGGAATTCGCGTGCACCAATATCCTCTAGTGCTGCCACTTTGGCGTTTGCCACAGGCCCCAGGTACACCCGCTTGAACATCCACAGGGTATATGCGGCACCGAAAATCAAGGCGCTGGCGGCACCAAAACCAACCCAGAAGTTCGCTTTGACGGCTGCCAGAATGACCATCCACTCGCCCACAAAACCTGCCGTGGCGGGGAGTCCGCAATTAGCCATGGCGAACAGAAGCGCGAAGGCCGCAAATTTAGGCATGGTGTTGACCACGCCGCCGTAGGAACCAATCTCGCGTGAGTGCACCCGGTCGTACAACACGCCAATGCACAGAAACATGGCCGCTGATACAAAACCATGCGCGATCATCTGCACCAAGCCGCCTGAGACACCCAAATCACTGAAGATAAAAAATCCCAGCGTGACAAAGCCCATGTGCGCGACAGATGAATAGGCGACCAGCTTTTTCATATCCTGCTGGACCATGGCAACCAAGCCCACATAGACCACCGCAATCAGCGACAGTGTGACCATGAGACCGGCCCACTCATGTGCCGCGTCGGGCGCAATCGGCAAGGAAAAGCGCAAGAACCCGTAAGCCCCGAGCTTCAGCATGATTGCAGCCAACACTGCCGAACCGCCGGTGGGGGCCTCCACGTGCACATCGGGCAACCAAGTGTGTACCGGCCACATCGGCACCTTGACCGCAAAGGCCGCCAGAAAAGCAAAGAACAAAAAGCTTTGTTCGCCCCTGGACAACGGCAGTGCATGCCAGGTGGCGATGTCAAAACTTCCTGCCGTCTGGATGTACAAATAAATCAGCGCAACCAGCGTCAGCAGTGAGCCCAGTAAGGTGTACAGAAAAAATTTGAACGCCGCGTAGATTTTGTTCGGCCCGCCCCAGATCCCGATGATCAGGTACATGGGGATCAGCGTCGCCTCGAAGAACACATAAAACAGCATGCCATCGAGCGCGCAAAACACCCCGATCATCAAGCCGGACAAAATCAAAAATGCCGCCATGTACTGCTGCACCTTGGCGGTAATCGACTCCCAGCTGGCGATGACCACCACCAGATTGATGAAGGCTGTCAGCACCACAAACCACAGCGAAATTCCATCCACACCCAAGTGGTAATTGACATTAAAACGCTCGATCCAGGGTAGGTTCTCTACGAATTGCATCGCCGCGCTGGCGTTATCAAATTGCGCGTAAATCGGCAGCGTGGCCAGCAAACCCGCGACAGCGCCAACCAACGCAATCCAGCGCGTGGCGTACACCTGGTCGTCCCGCCCAAAGGCCAGCAGGACCAAACCGAAGGCTATCGGGGTCCAGACGGCAAGGCTCAAAAGTCCCATGGGCAGATTCCTTAATTCGAGAAAAGCGGGAACCACGCCATCGAGGCCCGCAGCAACAACGCAAGCGGCCCATGCCAAAGCGAAACCGTCAAGAGCACAAAAAGCCCCAAGGCCATGACCAGCGCGTAGTGGTAGAGATAACCCGACTGCCCGCGGCGCACCCACGCAGCCAGCGCGGCGACCGTTTTCCAGGAACCGTTGACCACAAAGCCATCAATCACACGGCGGTCACCACCCTGCCAAAACGCCGTACCCAGCAAACGGGCACCACGGGCCAACACGTTTTCGTTGAACCAGTCCAGGTAGTACTTGTTTTCCAACACCACCACCACGGGGCGTAAAGCAACGCCAATGGCGCGCGGGAGCGCGGGGTTCACCAGGTACATGTACCAGGCGGTGACCACACCCGAGAATGCCAGCACAAAAGGCAACGAAGTCACGGCATGCAGCGCCATCGCAAACGGACCATGGAACGCCTCTTCCAGTCCATGCATGGCGTGGTGGGCATCCGCATTCACGTGGATCGCATCGGACAGAAAATCACCAAATAACAAAGGCTCGATCGTCAGGTAGCCAATAACCACCGAGGGAATGGCCAGCAGCACCAGCGGCAGGGTGACTACCCAGGGCGACTCATGCGGCGCATGCGACCCGTGCGCGCCGTGATGCCCATGACCGTCGTGGTCGGCGTGTTGGCCGTCCGGGTTCTGGTCATAGCGCTCCGCGCCGTGGAAAACCAGAAAGTACATACGGAAGGAATAGAAAGCAGTGACGAATACCCCGGCCAGGACCGCGAAACTGGCGAAACCGGCAGCTGGCAAATGGCTCTCAGCGACCGCTTCGATGATGCTGTCCTTGGAATAAAAGCCAGAGAACAGGGGCGTACCGATGAGCGCTAGCGATCCCAACAAGGACGTCAACCAGGTGACCGGCATGTATTTGCGCACCCCGCCCATCCAGCGGATGTCCTGGTTATGGTGCATCCCCATAATGACCGACCCCGCCCCCAAGAACAGCAAAGCCTTGAAGAAGGCGTGGGTCATTAAGTGAAACAGCGCCACCGAATATGCCGACGCGCCCAAGGCTACCGTCATGTAACCCAACTGGGACAGCGTGGAATAGGCCACCACCCGTTTGATATCGTTTTGGATGATGCCCAGAAAGCCCATGAACAAGGCGGTGATGGCGCCGACCACCAAAACCAGATTCAAGGCGGTATCGGACAGCTCGAACAAAGCCGACATGCGCGACACCATAAAAATGCCAGCGGTCACCATGGTCGCCGCATGAATCAATGCCGAGATAGGGGTCGGGCCTTCCATGGAATCCGGCAACCACACATGTAAAGGGAACTGAGCCGATTTACCCATCGCGCCGATGAACAGGCAGATACAAATCACAGTCAGCAGGGACCATGAGGTGCCCGGAAGCATCAGCGGGGCCAGCGCCTGGGTTTGGGCAAACACTTCTGTGTAATTCAGGCTGCCGGTGAAGGCGGCAATCAGTCCGATGCCCAGAATGAAGCCGAAATCCCCTACGCGGTTAACCAAAAAAGCTTTCATGTTGGCGAAGATGGCGCTTGGCTTGTTGAACCAGAAACCGATCAACAGGTAAGACACCAGCCCGACAGCCTCCCATCCGAAGAACAACTGCAGGAAGTTGTTGCTCATGACGAGCATCAGCATGGAAAAAGTGAACAAAGAAATGTAGGCAAAAAAGCGGTTGTAGCCCTCGTCCTCTTCCATGTAACCGATGGTGTAAATGTGCACCATGAGGGACACAAAGGTGACCACGCACATCATCATGGCCGTCAGACCATCGACCAGAAAGCCGATTTCCATCTGCAGCGTGCCAACGGTCATCCACTGGTAAACCGTTTGGTTGAAACGTGCCCCGTCGGTTGCCACGCTATGTAGTGTCATGGCCGACAAAATAAAAGACACCAACACACCCAGAATGGCCAGACTGTGGGTCGCACGGCGGCCAATGCGGTTACCGCCCAAACGGGTACCCAGTACGCCGGCCAGCAAGGCTCCCGCCAGGGGCGCCAATGGGACGGCCAACAATACCGTGGAGGACAGGGTTTGACTCATCTGCTTAGCCCTTGAGGGTATTGAGTTCGTCCACGTTGATGCTGGATTTGTTGCGGAACAAGAGCACCAGAATCGCCAGACCTATGGCCGACTCAGCGGCCGCCACCGTCAGGATGAAGAACACGAATATCTGACCGTTCATGTCGTTGAGGTAGTGGGAAAAGGCGACAAAGTTGGTGTTCACCGCCAGCAGCATCAATTCAATGGCCATCAACAAAACAATCAGATTGCGGCGATTCATGAAAATGCCGACGATGGACAGCGCGAACAGCACCGCGCCCAAAGAAAGAAAGTGACCCAAAGTGATCGTCATGGTTTTGCACCTTGTTCGGGGGCGGCCGCCTCCACGGTATCGGAAGCCGGTGGAGCCGGCGCCGCACCGACCTGGCTAGACCCCATCTTCAGAACCGTCATCCGATCGGCAGCACGTACACGGACCTGCTCACCGGGACTCACATACTTGCTGTCCTTACGGGCACGCAAGGTCAGGGCAATGGCAGCGATCATGGCAACCAACAAAATGGCTGCCGCAATTTCGACCGGATACAGGTATTCGGAGTACAGCAACTGACCCAGTTGCATCGTGTTGGGCACATCCGGTGCTGCTTCAGGCGCCGCCGCAGCCACTCTGAAGCCGCCCATCAATACCGCAGACATTTCCAGCGCAATCACGACGCCCAGCAGGGCAATCAGGGGGAAATGGACCCAGAAACCATCGCGCAGGCTTTCAACGTCGATGTCCATCATCATCACCACGAAGAGGAACAGCACCATCACCGCGCCCACGTAGACCAGCACCAAAGTGATCGACAAAAACTCAGCACCCAACAACATCCACACCATGGACGCGTGGAAAAATGTCAGCACCAGATACAGCGCCGCATGGACCGGGTTACGCGATGTGATCACTCGGAACGCCGCAAACAACAGCACCGTGGAAAACAAATAGAACAGTCCGGTGGTGTTACTCATGGCAGACAACTTTCGGGCGATGTACTAGCGGTATTTGGCATCGGCTTGTTTCGCTTGTGCAATCTCAGACTCGTAGCGGTCGCCCACGGCCAGTAGCATGTCTTTGGTGAAGTACAGATCACCACGCTTTTCACCGTGGTATTCCAGAATATGGGTCTCCACAATCGAATCGACCGGGCAACTTTCTTCGCAAAAGCCACAAAAAATGCATTTGGTCAGGTCGATGTCATAGCGGGTCGTGCGGCGTGATCCATCGTCGCGCACATCCGATTCAATGGTGATGGCCATGGCCGGGCACACCGCCTCACACAACTTGCAGGCAATGCAACGCTCTTCCCCGTTTTCATAACGGCGCAGGGCATGCAAGCCCCGGAAGCGCGGAGAAATCGGCGTTTTTTCTTCCGGGAACTGGACCGTCACTTTGCGGCGGAACAGGTAGCGCCCGGTCAGGGCCATGCCCTTTAACAACTCGATCAACAGGAAGCTGTAGAGAAAATCTTTCAGCGAAAAAGGAGCCGGCTTGTGGGTGACAAAATGGTTTGCCATGGTGTTCGCCTTCACTTCCAAATGGTCCAGGAGGTCTGCATCCACAGGCCGACAACGACCAACCAAACCAGGGTGACGGGGATGAATACCTTCCAGCCCAAACGCATGATCTGGTCATAGCGAAAACGCGGAAACGTGGCCCGCACCCAGATGAACACGCTAACCACGGCAAAGGTCTTGATGCCCAGCCAAATCCATCCGGGAATCCAGTCCAGCGCGGCCACCGGCGCAATCCAACCGCCCAAAAACATCACAGCAGCCAGAATGGACACCAGCCACATGTTGGCGTATTCGGCCAGGTAGAACATGGCGTAGGACATGCCGGAGTACTCCACCATATGCCCCGCCACGATCTCCGCCTCACCCTCGACCACGTCGAACGGGTGACGATTGGTCTCTGCCAGACCCGATATCACGTACACCACGAAAATCGGCAAGAGTGGCAACCAGTTCCACGACAAAAAGTTCAGCCCCTGGCTAGCAAACATGCCTTGACTTTGACCCACCACAATGGCGGTCATATTCATGCTGCCAGTCACCATCAGCACCACCACAAGGCAAAAGCCCATGGCAATTTCATAACTCACCATCTGCGCTGAGGCCCGCAGCGCGCCCAGAAAAGAGTACTTGGAGTTCGACGCCCAACCCGCGATTACCACGCCATACACCTCCATGGAGGTGATCGCCATCACAAAAAGCAGCCCGGCATTGACATTGGCCAGCGCCACATCGGGACCAAAGGGCACAACAGCCCAAGCCGCCATGGCCGGCATGATGGTCATCACAGGCCCGATAAAAAACAAACCTTTGCTCGCTTGGGTAGGGACCAAAATTTCCTTGGTCAACAGCTTGAGCGCATCGGCTATCGGTTGCAGCAAACCCCAGGGGCCCACACGGTTGGGGCCGACACGGACCTGCATCCAACCGAGGAATTTGCGCTCCCACAAGGTCAGGTAAGCCACCGCGCCCAAGAGCGGCAACAACACCAAAAGAATTTTCAGCAATGTCCAAAGCACGGGCCAGACCAACGCCGTCCACATGTAGGACACAGAAATCCCTGAACCAGCGGCGTAGAGCATGTCACCCATGGCGTGCTCCGGTTGCACCGTGGGCATCGGCCGTCATTTGCAAGGAACTGGCCCGCCGCACCATCCCGTCTAAGTTGTAGATCGAGGCTACGCACGGGGCAACCGCGCTGGCACTGAAATCCGGATGGGCAGGTGCTGCATTACTGAGGCGCGATGCGTCGACCATGGCTTGGATGCCATCGGCTGGAAAAATGCTTTTCAAGACATCTTGCGCGGAGTCGAACTCAAAACCCGCAAGGCCCAGCATATTGCCCAGCACACGCCAAACCTTCCACGCGGGGCGGGTATCGCCCAGGGGACGTACAACCGCGTGGAAACTTTGGATCCGACCTTCGGCATTCACGAATGTGCCAGGGGTCTCGGTGAACGGCGCGATGGGGAGCAACACGTCGGCACAGTCCAAATTCGCTTTGAACGGGCTCAGCGACACCACCATCTGGGCCTTCGCAATCTGAGCAGACGCAGTCGCACCGCCCGCCGTGTCCTGACCAGGCTCGACCTGCATCAGGAAGACAGCTTTCAAACCGCCCGCCAGCATCGCGGCAGCATGGATGCCATCGGTCTGCGGAATCGCACCCACCAGCTGAGCACCCACCGTGTTGGCGGCCTCGCTCAGGTAACCCACCGCCGCGCCGGTTTGCTCGGCAATCCAGTTTGCGACCGCCAGCAATGCTGCTGCACGTGGATGGTGGGCAGCAGCATTGCCTAACAGCACGGCTTTGGCATGTCCGCCACGCAACGACAGCGCAATCGCTTTGGCCTGCATGTCGGGCGCGCCGCCGAAGGGACAGGCAACACCCAATTCGCCGGCAAGGGCGAAGGCGACATTGCTCAAATGGGCAACCCAGTCGGCTGCGGGTGCGACATATGCATTCGCCAGGGGCATAGCCCATAGAGGCGCAGCGTCGACGATGGCGCTGAGTTGACAGCCGTTGCGCACCGACTGGCGGATACGCTGGGCGAACAGAGGGTGGTCCTTACGCAGGTTGGAGCCTACGACCAAGGCGCGGTCCAAATGGCTCAAGTCAGCGATGGGCATACCCAGATAACGGGCACCCGGCGAGGTCGCGAACTCTGCGTGACGAAGACGATGGTCAATGTTGTCACTGCCCAGCGCACGCATCAACTGGGTCGCCAGATGCAGCTCCTCAAGCGTACTGTGTGGGCTGAGCAATGCGCCGACAGAGCGCGCGCCGTTATCGGCAATGATGCTCTTGAGACCCGTTGCCACGTACTCCAATGCGGTTTGCCAATCCACCGTATTCCACTGACCACCCTGCTTAATCATGGGCGCGGTCAGGCGATCGGGGCCGTTCAAGGCTTCATAAGAGAAGCGGTCGCGATCGGCAATCCAGCATTCGTTCACAGCTTCGTTTTCAAGCGGCACCACGCGCATCACTTGGTTGTTCTTGACCTGCACCACCAGGTTGGCGCCGGTGGAGTCATGCGGGCTGATGGATTTGCGGCGCGACAACTCCCAGGTACGAGCGCTGTAGCGGAAAGGCTTACTGGTCAAAGCGCCCACGGGGCAGATATCAATCATGTTCCCCGAGAGCTCTGAATCCACCGTCTCGCCGACAAAGGTTTCAATCTCGGAGTGCTCGCCCCGGTGCGACATTCCCAACTCCATGACGCCGGCGACTTCCTGTCCGAAGCGAACGCAGCGGGTGCAGTGGATGCACCGGCTCATTTCGCGCATGCTGATGAGTGGCCCAACGTCTTTGATCGCCACGACACGCTTCTCTTCCTGGTAGCGCGAAGACGATCCACCATATCCGACCGCCAAGTCTTGCAGTTGGCATTCGCCGCCCTGGTCACAAATCGGGCAATCCAAGGGATGGTTGATGAGCAAAAACTCCATCACTGATTGCTGCGCCTTGACCGCTTTTTCGCTCTTGGTGCGAACCACCATGCCCTGGGTCACCGGCGTGGCACAGGCCGGCATGGCCTTGGGAGCCTTTTCGATGTCCACCAGGCACATACGGCAGTTGGCCGCAATGCTGAGCTTCTTGTGGTAACAAAAATGGGGGATGTACGTGCCCGCCTTTTCGGCGGCGTGCATCACCATGCTGCCTTCGAGCACTTCCACTTTTTTGCCGTCGAGTTCGATTTCAACCATGGTGGCGCGCCTCAGACATAGGCACCGACCACGCAGGTCTTGTGCTCAATGTGGTGTTCAAATTCATGACGGAAGTGCTTCAGCATGCCGCGCACCGGCATGGCGGCAGCATCGCCCAGTGCGCAAATGGTGCGCCCCATGATGTTGCCCGCAACGCTGTCCAGCAACTCCAAATCACTGGCGCGGCCGTGCCCGTTCTCAATGCGGTCCACCATGCGCCACAACCAGCCCGTGCCTTCGCGGCACGGCGTGCACTGTCCGCAGGACTCATGCGAATAAAAGTAAGAGAGTCTCTGCAAGGACTTAACCATGCAGCGCGTGTCATCCATCACAATCACAGCGCCCGAACCCAGCATAGAGCCAGCTTTCGCGATGGCGTCGTAATCCATGGTGATATCCATCATCATGGCGGCAGGCAAAACCGGCGCCGACGAACCACCCGGTATCACCGCCTTGAGTGTGCGTCCGGGGCGCATGCCGCCTGCCAACTCCAGCAGCACCGGGAATGGCGTACCCATCGGCACCTCGAAGTTGCCGGGGCGCTGCACATCGCCGCTGACGGAGAAAATTTTGGTGCCCCCGTTATTGGGCTTGCCGCACGCCAGATACGCCGCGCCACCGTTGCGGATGATCCACGGCACTGCCGCGAAGGTTTCGGTGTTGTTGATCGTCGTGGGCTTGCCATACAAGCCGAAGCTGGCCGGAAATGGCGGCTTGAAACGCGGCTGGCCTTTTTTACCCTCCAGCGACTCCAACAACGCGGTCTCTTCACCACAGATGTAGGCACCAAAACCGTGGGTCGCATGCAATTGGAAATTGAACGCGCTGCCCAGGATTTTGTTACCCAGATAACCTGCGGCGCGCGCCTCTTCGAGTGCCGCTTCAAAGCGCTCGTAGGTCTGGAAAATTTCCCCGTGGATGTAGTTGTAACCTGCGCTGATGCCCATCGCGTAGGCAGCAATGGCCATGCCCTCAATCACCGCATGAGGGTTGAACTGCATGATGTCGCGGTCTTTGCAGGTACCCGGCTCGCCTTCGTCCGAGTTGCAGACCAGGTACTTTTGCCCCGGGAATTGCCGGGGCATGAAGCTCCACTTCAAGCCGGTGGGGAAACCCGCACCGCCGCGTCCGCGCAAACCTGACTCCTTGACCGTGGCAATCACCTGGTCTTGCGTCAAACCCTCTCCGCCGTCCGCAGCCAAAATCTTGCGCAATGCCTGGTAGCCGCCACGTGCTTCATAGGCCGCTAGGCCCCAGTTGGTTCCATCCAAACCGGCCAGAATCTGCGGCTGGATGTGGCGGCCATGGAACGAGCTCTCGGCTCCCGTGGCTGCAAACTGGGCCAGCAGTTGTTCCATACTCATGCCGCGCCTCCTTGGGCACGCAGGCCATCGACCAAAGCGTCCAAACGCTCATGGCTCATAAAGCTGCACATGGTGCGGTCGTTAACAAGCAAGACCGGCGCATCAGCACAAGCACCCTGGCATTCGCTTTGCTGCAGCGTGATCAAGCCGTCGGGTGTCGTTTCGCCGCTCTGGATGCCCAGCTTGGCCTCCAAGTGTTGCAAGGCCTGCGCGCCGCCGCGCAACTGGCACGGCAGATTGGTGCACACATTGAGCTTGTAAGTACCCAGCGGCTTCTGGTTGTACATGTTGTAAAAAGTGGTGATCTCATGGACCGCAATCGGCGCCATGCCCAGATGCTCAGCCACAGCACGCTCGCTGACCGAACTGACCCAGCCCTGCTCCTGCTGAACAATCGCCAGGCATGCCATCACGGCAGACTGCGCCTGGTCGGGCGGGTACTTGGCAACTTCGCGGTCAAATCGCGCTTTGGTAGCGTCCGAGATCATCGGTCAATCTCTCCAAAAACAATGTCCATGGTGCCAATGATGGAAACCGCATCGGCAATCATGTGCCCCCGCGCCATTTCGTTCAAACCCGCCAGATGCACAAACCCCGGCGGACGGATCTTCAAGCGGTACGGCTTGTTGGCACCGTCGCTGATCAGATAAATACCGAACTCGCCTTTGGGGTGCTCCACCGAGGCATAAGCCTCACCAGCGGGCACATGAAAACCTTCGGTGAAGAGCTTGAAGTGGTGGATCAGCTCTTCCATATTGGTCTTCATCGACTCACGCGCCGGGGCCGCAACCTTGTGGTTGTCGGTGATCACCGGACCGGGGTTGGCTTTAAGCCACTGGACGCATTGGGCAATGATCCGGTTGGACTGCTTCATCTCTTCCATGCGAACCAGGTAACGGTCATACACATCACCGGTATGCCCTACCGGGATATCGAAATCGAGCTGGTCGTACACCTCATAGGGCTGCTTTTTGCGCAGATCCCATGCGATACCCGAGCCGCGCAACATGGGGCCGGTGAAGCCCATGTTCAAAGCCCGCTCAGGCGTGACGATACCGATGTTCACGGTGCGCTGCTTCCAAATGCGGTTGTCGGTCAGCAGCGTGTGGTACTCATCCAGGCAACGCGGAAAACGCTGCGTGAAATTTTCAATAAAGTCCAGCATCGAACCCTGGCGGTTCGCGTTGAGGTCGGCAATACCTTGCGCATTGCGCACCTTGCTGGCCTTGAACTGGGGCATGCTGTCAGGCAGATCACGGTACACGCCACCCGGACGAAAATAAGCAGCATGCATCCGGGCGCCGCTGACCGCCTCGTACATGTCGAACAGGTCTTCGCGCTCGCGGAAGGTGTAAATCAGAATCGTCGAGCTGCCGCAATCATTCCCGTGTGAGCCCAGCCACATCAAATGGTTGAGCAGGCGGGTGATTTCCGCAAACATCACGCGGATGTACTGAGCACGCATCGGCACGTCCAAACCCAGCAGCTTTTCAATCGCCAGGCAATAGGCGTGCTCATTGCACATCATGGAGACATAGTCCAAGCGGTCCATGTAAGGCAAAGACTGGATAAAGGTCTTGCTCTCCGCCAGCTTTTCGGTGGCACGGTGCAACAAACCAATATGCGGATCGGCGCGCTGCACCACTTCGCCATCGAGCTCCAGCACGAGACGCAAAACGCCGTGCGCAGCAGGATGCTGGGGGCCGAAGTTCAGGGTGTAATTTTTGATATCAGCCATGTCGGCACATGCTCAATGCAGGCCTCCGTAGTTGTCTTCCCGGATGATGCGCGGCGTGATCTCGCGCGGCTCAATCGAGACAGGCTGGTACACCACCCGGCGCTGCTCGGCGTCGTAGCGCATTTCCACATGACCGGAAACCGGAAAATCTTTGCGAAACGGGTGACCGATAAAACCATAGTCGGTCAAGAGGCGGCGCAAGTCAGTGTGACCTTCAAAGATCACGCCGAACAAATCAAAGGCTTCACGTTCGAACCAATTCGCTGAATTCCACACCGTCGTGAGCGACTCGACCAAGGGCATTTCGTCATCCGGTGCAAAGACCTTTAGCCGAATCCGCTGGTTCAGACTAACCGACAACAAGTGACTGACCACGCAGAAACGCCGGCCGTCATATGCGCCGTCGCCGTAGGTGGAATAGTCCACAGCACACAAATCCAGCAATTGCTCAAAACGGCACTCCGCGTCGTCACGCAACAGCTGCGCAGCCTTCAGGTAATGCGCCGCATCCACAACCACGGTTACTTCACCCAGAGCCAGGGAAATATGTTGCACACACGAACCCAATGCCGCCTCCACCGCACGCAGCGTAACCTCGGTATGGACAGAGTTTTCAGACATAAAGATGCACCGTCTCAGGCACGGGCAATGGTTTGGGTCCGGCGGATTTTTTGCTGAAGTTGCAAAATTCCATAAACCAGTGCCTCGGCGGTAGGCGGGCAACCGGGCACATAGACATCGACTGGAACGATCCGGTCGCAACCCCGGACAACGGAATAACTGTAGTGGTAATAGCCACCGCCATTGGCGCATGAGCCCATGCTGATCACCCAGCGCGGCTCGGACATCTGGTCGTACACCTTGCGCAATGCGGGAGCCATTTTGTTGCACAAGGTGCCTGCGACGATCATCACGTCCGACTGGCGTGGGCTGGCGCGAAAGACCTCTGATCCAAAACGACTGAGGTCGTAGCGCGAGGCGGCGGCATGCATCATTTCGACCGCACAGCACGCCAGGCCGAAGGTCATGGGCCAAATTGAACCGGTCTTGGCCCAGTTCACCACAGAGTCATAACTCGTAGTGGCAAATCCCTCTTTGAAAACGCCTTCAATCATGGTGCATCACTCCCAATCGAGAGCGCCTTTTTTCCACTCGTAGATGAAGCCTACAACCAGAATAGACAGAAAAATCATGACGGTCCAAAACCCAACCGGACCGATTTCCCGCAGCGACACCGCCCAGGGGAATAAGAATGCAATTTCCAGATCAAACAGAATGAAAAGAATGGCCACCAGGTAGTAGCGGACGTCAAACTTCATGCGGGCGTCTTCAAACGCCTCAAAGCCGCATTCATAGGGAGAATTCTTCGCAGGGTCTGGGCGGTTAGGTCCGAGAAAGTAACCCAGAACCTGGGGCACGATGCCGATGCCTATACCTACCAAAATAAAGACGAGTACCGGGAGGTAGTTTTCTAAATTCATGTCCAGGTTCAGGTCAACGATAAATAGTAATCCGCTCTGGTGCCGTCGGCGAGACTCGAACTCGCACAGCTTTCGCCACTACCCCCTCAAGATAGCGTGTCTACCAATTTCACCACGACGGCGGTTTTGCTACTGCGGATGGCATGAGGGGCCTTGCGACTTTTTGCTCTCCGGCAACAAAGCGAGTTTACCCCTATTTACCCGTCAATTAAGGTTGACAACCCCCAGCTGAAACGACTTATTTGGCCGGAATCGCGGCAGCGCCCGACGCAGGCAGAGCCGGCTCAGAAGCGGCACTGGCAGCGGGTGCTGGAGTGGCCTGGGTGGTGGCTTGGCGTTCGAGCACGCTGGTTCCCGCACTGGTGTGCAAGTTACCGAAATAGGCCAACGCCAAGGTTGCACTGAAAAACACGGTGGCCAAAACGGCCGTGCTGCGCGAAAGAAAATTCGCACTGCCCGAGGCACCAAAAAGGCTACCCGAGCCGCCGCTGCCGAACGCAGCACCCATGTCGGCACCCTTGCCGTGTTGCATGAGGATCAAACCGATCATCACAATGGCCGACAACATCTGAACCGTCAGTAGCGCAGTAATCAAAAAATTCACATCAAACCCCTGATAAACCTGAAAGGCCCGGCGCTATGCGGCGCAGGCCACGATACCCAAAAAATCAGCCGCTTTCAACGAAGCGCCACCGACCAATCCACCATCGATATCGGCTTGGGCCAACAACTCCGCTGCATTGGCCGCATTCATGCTCCCGCCATACAAAATCGGGACGCGCGCCGCAGCCGTGGTGGCCGCCAGCAATTGCGCCCGCAACACCGCATGCACCGCCTGGGCCTGTGCAGGCGTCGCCGTCCGTCCCGTGCCAATGGCCCACACCGGCTCGTACGCCAGCACAATTTCAGTTAAGCAATGGCCATTGCGCTGTACCACAGCAGCCAATTGCCGGCGCACCACAGCTTCGGTTTCACCGGCCTCACGCTGCGCCAACGTTTCACCGACACAGACCACCGGCGTGATGCCGCTGGCCAATGCCGCCTGCGCTTTGCGTGCCACCAACTCGTCGCTCTCCGCGTGGTACTGGCGGCGCTCGGAATGCCCTACCAGCACATAGCGCACACCGAATTCGCGCAACATCGCAGCCGACACTTCACCCGTGAAGGCACCGCTCGCTTGAGCAGACACGTCCTGCGCACCGATGGCAATGGGGGTGCCGACCAGCGTCGACTGCAATTGCGCCAGATAAGGCGCTGGCGCGCAAACTGCGACTTCGCAATCCGCACGTCCCAGGCCTTGCACCAACGCATCTAAAAGCGGCGCGTTCCCCGCCAGGGAGCCGTTCATTTTCCAGTTACCGAAGATGCGCTTTTTCACGCTCCCTCCCACTGCAAAACCACTTTTCCAATGTGATGGCCCTCATCCATCATGCGATGCGCCGCCGCGGCATCTGCGGCCGGAAGGACCGCATGAATAACCGTGCGAATCGTGTTGCTCTCCAGCAGCGGCCACACATTGGCGTGCAATTCAGTCGCGATGGCGCCTTTGAATGCAATGGGCCGAATTCGCAAAGTTGAACCCGTGATCGTCAGGCGCTTGCGCAGCACCAACCCAGCATTGACTTCGCTGTTGATGCCGCCTTGGACCGCGATGATCACGATCCGGCCGTCTTCGGCCAGGCAACGCACCTCGCGGGCCAGATAGTCGCCGGCCACCATGTCCAGAATCACGTCGACCCCGCGCTTGGCGGTGATGCGGGCAATCTCTTCCACAAAGTCCTGGGTCCGGTAATTGATCGCGTGGTCCGCGCCCAGCCCGAGACAAGCCTCACATTTTTCATCGCTGCCGGCCGTGGCGATCACGGTGGCGCCAAATGCCTTGGCCAGTTGAATCGCCGTCACGCCGATACCGCTGGTACCGCCCTGGATCAACAGGGTTTCACCCGCTTTGAGCTGCCCCCGGTCAAACACATTGCTCCACACGGTAAAAAAGGTCTCGGGAAGCGATGCCGCTTGCACGGCAGTCATACCCCGCGGCACTGGCAGGCACTGCGGAATCGGCGCCACGCAGTACTGCGCGTAGCCGCCCCCAGCGACCAAGGCACACACCATGTCACCAACCTGCAAACCGGCCGCCGCCATCGCATGCGCGTCGCCCGAAACGATTTCACCGGCAATCTCCAGCCCGGGGATATCGGACACGCCGGGCGGCGGCGGATAGCCACCGGCGCGCTGCAGCAAATCCGGCCGGTTGACGCCGCTGGCGTGCACCCGCACCAGAACCTCGCCCGCAACAGCGACCGGCATCGGCCTCTGCGCCAGGCGCAGGACCTCGGGGCCGCCGAAGCTGGCGATTTCAATGGCTTGCATGCTGGCAGGCATCATTCCGCGCGGATTGGCAAGCTCGAATCAACCCTGCTCGTGGTCGTGCGTGGGACGGTCCAGCAAAACCTTCATGGACAGCTTGATGCGGCCTTTTTCGTCGGTTTCCATGACCTTGACTTTGACCACCTGGCCTTCGGTCAGATAGTCGCTGACCTTCTCGACCCGCTCATGCGCGATCTGGCTGATGTGCAGCAGACCGTCTTTGCCGGGCAGCAAATTAACCAGTGCGCCGAAGTCCAGAATCTTGGTGATCGGGCCTTCGTAAATCTTGCCGATTTCAACCTCAGCGGTGATCTCCTGGATGCGGCGCTTGGCTTCCTCAGCTTTCGCCGGGTCGCTCGATGCGATGGTGATCGTGCCGTCTTCCTCGATATTGATTTGCGTACCGGTTTCTTCGGTCAGCGCACGAATCACCGCGCCACCTTTGCCGATCACGTCGCGGATCTTGTCGGGGTTGATCTTCATGGTGAACAGGCGCGGCGCGAAGTTGGAGACTTCGGTCTTGGCCTCTGCCATCGCTTCTTGCATCTTGCCCAAAATGTGCATGCGCGCTTCTTTGGCCTGGGCCAGCGCGACTTGCATGATTTCTTTGGTAATGCCCTGGATTTTGATATCCATTTGCAGCGCGGTAATACCGTCGGTGGTACCGGCCACTTTGAAGTCCATATCGCCGAGGTGGTCTTCATCACCCAGGATGTCGGTCAACACCGCAAAGCGGTTGTCTTCCTTGATCAGCCCCATCGCGATACCCGCCACGTGCGCTTTCATCGGCACGCCGGCGTCCATCAAAGACAAGCAGCCGCCGCAGACCGAGGCCATGGACGAGGATCCGTTCGACTCGGTCACTTCAGACACCACACGCATGGTGTACGGAAAATCTTCTTTGCTCGGCAAGCAGGCCACCAACGCCCGCTTGGCCAAACGGCCATGGCCGATTTCGCGGCGCTTGGGCGTTCCGACGCGACCGGTCTCGCCGGTGGCAAACGGAGGCATGTTGTAGTGCAGCATGAAGCGGTCTTCATAGTCGCCGCTCAAAGCATCAATGCGCTGCGCGTCACGCTCGGTACCGAGGGTGGTCACGACCAGCGCCTGGGTTTCGCCACGCGTGAACAGCGCGGATCCGTGGGTGCGGGGCAGCACGCTGTTGCGGATTTCGATCGGGCGTACCGTGCGTGTGTCGCGTCCGTCGATACGCGGCTCACCGGCCAGAATCTGGCTGCGCACCAACTTGGCTTCGATGTCGAACAACATGCCTTCAACGGCTACGCCGTCAAACGCCACGCCATCGGCTTTCAAGCCGTCCATCACCGCTGCATAGGCTGCGCGGCAGGCTTTGGTGCGCAATTGCTTGTCGCGGATTTGGTAAGCGGCAGTCAATGACTCCAAGGCCAGGCCGCTGACTTTGGCAATCAGTTCTTCGTTCTTGGCAGCCGGCTTCCAATCCCAGACCGGCTTGCCCGCGTCACGCACGAGCTCGTGAATCGCATTGATCGCAATCGCGCCCTGGGTGTGGCCGAACACAATCGCGCCCAGCATGATTTCTTCGGAAAGCTGAAGGGCCTCTGATTCGACCATCAACACCGCAGCTTCGGTACCGGCCACCACGAGATCCATCACCGAATCTTTGCGCGCGGTCTGACCCGGATTCAGCACATATTCACCATTGACATAACCCACGCGGGCCGCGCCGATCGGGCCGGCAAAGGGCACGCCGCTGACGCTCAGGGCCGCGCTCACCGCGATCATGGCGGCAATGTCAGCGTCCACCTCCGGATTGAGCGACAAGGTGTGGACGACCACGTGCACTTCGTTAAAGAAGCCTTCAGGGAACAGGGGGCGGATCGGGCGGTCGATCAAACGGCTGGTCAGCGTCTCGAATTCGCTGGGGCGGCCCTCACGCTTGAAAAAGCTACCAGGAATCTTGCCCGCAGCGTAGCTTTTCTCGAGGTAATCCACCGTCAGGGGGAAGAAATCCTGGCCGGCTTTGCCCTCGGTGCGCGCCACGACGGTGGCCAGCACCACGGTGCCATCCATATCAAGCATCACTGCGCCGGTGGACTGACGGGCGATTTCGCCGGTCTCCATGGTGACCGTGTGCTGACCCCACTGGAAGGTTTTACTAACTTTATGGAACATCGTCATTGAAATATCTCCGTTTGTATGGGAGGTGCAGGCCACCTCACCCAAGCCCGGAATCCACATCACAGAACACGATGCCATTCCAAGGAAACCCGACACAGCGGCCAGATGGATTGCCTTGGAATGACACAGCTTCGCTCCGTTTTTGCAGGCTCCGAAGTAAAAAACGCCTGAGCTAGTGACCTAACCCAGGCGTTTGATGAATCTTGCCGCCAATCTGCGAACCGCTTACTTGCGCAGACCCAGCGTGGCAATCAGCGCGGTATAGCGCTCGCCGTCTTTTTCTTTCAAATAGTCCAGCAGCTTGCGACGGCGGCTGACCATGCGCAACAGACCGCGCCGACCGTGGTGGTCTTTGGCGTGGGTCTTGAAATGGGGAGTCAGTTCGTTGATGCGGGCTGTCAGCAGCGCCACTTGAACTTCGGGGCTGCCGGTGTCGCCGGCGCTGCGAGCATGCGTTTTCACGACCTCGGCTTTGATGCTGGAAGCAATCATGGTGTCATTTCCTGTGTAGATTTTGTAACTTGCGCCAGCGGCTGGAACTGCTGCTGGCGTGATCCCCGCCAAAACCGGCGAAGCCCCTGATTATAGGGGGCGAACCATTTTGCAGGTGGTAGCCTGCTCGGCCTGCGCGGCAGACAAGGTCTTGATGACCTTGAAGCCAAAACCCGAGCCTTCCACATCAAAGCGCACACCCGGCGCGCCTTGACGCTCCATCTGCCCCACCACCAACGCTTGTTGGAACTGATGGTCAGTAGCGCGCATAACCCCGCCCTGGCCGCCTAGCGAGACCCGGGCGCGCTCCAGCTCCAGCGCAACCGCTTGGGGATCCGGAATCCCCGTCGCCCCTGGGTTCGCCCTGGCGGCAGCCTCGATGGACTGGGTCAGCGCTTCCACCATCAGTTGCATGCGCATGTGGACGTAATCCTCTTCGGATCGGGTGAAGCGCGCCCGGAAGGATTTGTAAAAAGCCTCCGACGCGGCGCCTTGCACATTGGGCAACCAATCCGCCACCGCAAGCACTTTGCCCACCCCAGCCTCGCCCAATGCCGCGGGCGCGCCCAAAGCGTTGCCATAAAAAGTGTAGAACTTGCCCTCAAATCCGGCGTCTTTCGCGGCTTTCACCAGCAAAGTCAGGTCCGCGCTGAAGTTGCCGGTAATCACCGCCTGCGCGCCGCTGGATTTGATCTTCTGGGCGTAGGGCAGAAAATCTTTGATGCGCAGCATGGGGTGCAACTCCTCACCCACCACCATGACATCGGGCCGCTGCACAGCCAGTTGACGCCGCGCCTCGCGCAAAACCGCCTGCCCGAAGCTGTAATCCTGCCCGATCAAATAGACGCTTTTGAGGCTGCGGTCCTCACGCAGCACGTCCATCAAAGCCGCCATGCGCATATCCGAATGCGCGTCAAAGCGGAAATGCCAGAAGCTGCATTTTTCATTCGTCAGGGCCGGGTCCACCGCCGAATAATTGAGGAAGACCACCCGTTTGCCGGGTTCGCGCTCGTTGTGTTTGTTGATCGCCTCTATCAGCGCGCTGGCCGTGGCCGACGAATTGCCCTGCAGGATAAAGCGCGCTCCGCTGTCAATCGCCGCACGCAGAGAAGACAAAGCATCTTCGGACTGACCCTTGCTGTCGTAACGCTCCAGCACCATAGGAGCCGCCGTTGCGCCGGAGAGCTTGACGCCTCCGCGCGCGTTGACCCGCTCCACAGCCCACAAAATATTGCGGTACACCGCTTCGCCGCCGTTGGCGTTGGCCCCGCTCAGGCCCTCGATCAATGCCAGCTTCACCGGCGGTGCAGTCTGGGCCAAACCCGCCGCAGTGGCCAGCAACATCCATACCGTCACGCAGATCTTCACCAACATCCATCAGTCCTCTCTGTCATGCAGCGCTGCTAACCGGCATCGTTGTCTGCAAAGGCCAGCGCGGTTTCACATCAAAAGCGTAATCGCGGTGCGCCGCCTCCGTACCGCTTTGCAGACGCATGGCCGCCGCCAGCGCAATCATCGCGCCGTTGTCCGTGCATAGCGCAAGCTCAGGGTAATGCACACGCACACCGCGCCCCGCACACGCGGCGTTAAGCTGCGCGCGAAGGCGCTTGTTGGCACCCACACCGCCGGCCACCACCAGTCGCTTCAAACCTGTTTGCGCCAACGCGGTCATGGACTTTTTCACCAAGACATCGGCAATTGCAGCCTGGGTGGACGCTGCCAAATCGGCGCGCTGGCTTGCGGGCAGCGCATCAAAACC
>CANFTU010000003.1 GCA_947450005.1 Comamonadaceae bacterium
ACCATCCGCAAACCAGCCGACACATTGGGTCCCAGGGCCGGTGCGGCAACGCGGGTCATGATGAACGACAGGCCCCACAGCGCAGAGAGCGCCAACAGCTGGAAAAAGTATTTCGCCTGCAAGGGGACGCGCGCCGGGCGGACCGGCTATTCGGTTGGCGCGCTGAGCGCCTGCAGGGCTTGTCGCAAGGGGGGGTGGTCCGCGTCAAAGGGCTCCAGGCGCTCCTGTAAAGCGGCCAAGGCGTCCACGCCGCGCGCTTTGAGCTGTGCAATCGACTGACCGGCCAGTTGAGGGCTGTCCAGGCCCCGGCTTTGCAGCAGCACCGCGCCTTTGGCATCGACCAGTTTGAAATAAAAGCGGCCGTCCGCCTCGCGGTATTGCTTCAGGCTGGCGGTCTCGGTTTTCACGGCTTTGGCGGTGGCTTTGACGCTCTGCGCCAAACCGCGCAGGCCCACCGCCTGGCGCAGGCAGGCCATAAACGGGGTGGCCACTGCGCGCGCCTTGACCGCGCCTTGCAGCAGCAGGGCCTCGACCTCCTGCGGGTGGCCGATCAGGTGCTCGTAGCGCGCGCGCATCGGGCCAATCTCGCGGTCGATGCGCTCGAACAGCAGGTCTTTGGCCTCGCCCCAGGCGATGCCTTGCGCGAACGCCTGTGCCAGCGCGGCGGTTTCCTCTGCGCTGGCAAAGGCCTGGTAAATCTGGAACAGGGCGCTGCCCTCGGTGTCTTTGGGCTCGCCCGGCGTGCGCGAGTCGGTCTTGATGCCTGCAATCAACTTCTTGAGTTCGGCGCGCGGCGCAAACAGCGGAATGGTGTTGTCGTAGCTCTTGCTCATCTTGCGCCCGTCCAGGCCGGGCAGGGTGGCAACCGATTCTTCAATCGCCGCTTGCGGCGGCACAAAGTGCTCGCCATAGCGGTGGTTGAAGCTGTGCGCCATGTCGCGCGCCATTTCGATGTGCTGCACTTGGTCCCGTCCCACGGGCACGTGGTGCGCGTTGAACATCAAAATATCCGCGCCCATCAGCACCGGGTACATAAACAGGCCCGCACTCACATCGGCATCCGGGTCCAGCCCTGCGGCATGGTTTTTGTCGACCGAGGCTTTGTAGGCGTGTGCGCGGTTGAGAATGCCTTTGCCTGTCACGCAGGTCAGAAACCAGGTGAGTTCCGGGATCTCAGGGATGTCCGATTGCCGGTAAAACACCACCCGTTCAGGGTCCAGCCCGGCGGCCAGCCAGCTCGCGGCGATCTCCAAGGTACTGCGCTGGATGCGCGCCGGCTCGTCGATTTTGATCAGGGCGTGGTAGTCGGCCAGGAAGTAATAGCTCTCCACCCCGTCGCGCAGGCTGGCCTGGACCGAGGGGCGGATGGAGCCCACGTAATTGCCCAAATGGGGCGTGCCGGAGGTGGTGATACCGGTGAGGAAGCGGATGTTTGCGGTCATTGGGCAGGTGCCGCGTTCAGGACTGCGGCCAAGGGGCTGAGTAAAAAGTCAAGGGCGATGAAGTTCAGTGCCATCAAGGGGCGCATCCAGTAGTCATCAATGATTTTGGTCACCACCAGCGCCATCACGATGAAAAAGCCCCAGCGCTCGATTTTGGAGAACGCCACCGCCGCACGGTAGGGCAAGAGGCCGGTGAGCATGCGCCCGCCGTCCAGCGGGGGAAGGGGAAACAGGTTGAAGACGCACATCACCACATTAACCAGCACACCGCCTTCGCACATTTTGATGAAAAACACCTCGCTCACGCCCGCGCCTTGTAGCAGGTAGAGCGCCGCGCCCCAGATCAGGCCCATGGCGAAGTTGGAGGCCGGGCCGGCCAGGGCCACCCAGACCATGTCTCTTTTGGGGCTGTGTAAGTTGCCATAGCGAACCGGCAGCGGTTTGGCAAAGCCAAAGACCAGCGCGCCGCTGGTGGCGAAATACAGCAGCAGCGGCATCAGGATGGTGCCCATCAGATCGATGTGCGGGATGGGGTTGAGGGTGACCCGCCCCAGCACCCAGGCGGTGTCGTCACCAAAGTACCGCGCGGCATACCCGTGCGCGGCCTCATGCGCCGTGATGGCAAATACCACCGGAAGCGCGTAAATCGCAACGGTTTGGATCAGATGGGCGATGTCCACAGGCGGGTCCGTTTCAAGTTCAAGGGCGACTCTACAGGCCCAGCACGGCCAGGGCGCCGCGTCCCACGCGCACAACCGCCATCTCGTCGCCAGTGAGGTCGACCACGGTCGTCGGCTCCATCGGGCACGCACCGGCGTCCAGTACCGCCGCGATCTGGTGTTCGAAGCGTTCCCGGATGTCTTGTGCGTCGTTCATCGGCTCGGTCTCACCCGGGGGAATCAGAGTGGTAGCCAGTAGCGGCGCACCCAGCAGGGCCAGCAGGTCCTGCAACACTTTGTGGTCCGGCAGGCGCAGGCCAATGGTTTTGCGCGCCGGGTGGCTGAGGCGGCGCGGCACCTCCTTGCTGGCTTCCAGGATGAAGGTGTAAGGGCCGGGCGTCGCACTTTTGAGCAACCGGAACTGCCGGTTGTCGACGCGGGCGTAGCTGGCCAATTCGCTGAGGTCGCGGCACAGCAGGGTCAGGTGGTGCTTGTCGTCCACGCCGCGGATGCGACGCAGGTTGTCGGCCGCGGCCTTGTCGTCGAGGTGGCAGACCAGCGCGTAACTGGAGTCCGTAGGAACCGCCAATACGCTGCCCTTTTCCAGCATCGCCACGGCCTGTTTGAGCAGGCGCGCTTGCGGGTTGTCCGGGTGGACTTCAAAGAGTTGGGCCATACCGGGCTGTGCGCAGGCGGCGCGTTCAGTGGATGCGCGAGGCCAGCAACTCCCATACGGGTGTCAATGACCCCGGAAGGTAGGGCAGGCTGCCCAGATCGGTGTGGCTCTCATCCGGGCTGTGGAAGTCGCTGCCGCGGGATGCGGCCAGGCCGTAATCGCTGGCGGCGGCGCCATAGGTCAGGTATTCGGCGCTGGTGTGGCTGCCGGTCACCACCTCAACACCGGCGCCGCCATGGCCTTTGAATTCGGTGAACAGCGCGAATTCCTCATTGGCGCTGAACTTGTAGCGCGCCGGATGCGCAATCACCGCCACGCCACCGGCACCCGTGATCCACGCTACGGCATCGCCCAGGGTGGCCCAGCGGTGCGGCACGTAGCCGGGCTTGCCTGCGGCCAGGTATTTACGGAACACGGCATTCGTATCCGGACACACACCGGCTTCAACCAGGTAGCGCGCGAAGTGCGAGCGTGAAATCAGCTCCGGGTTGCCCACATACTTGAGGGCGCCTTCAAAGACGCCTGGGATGCCCACACGGGCCAGTTCGGCTGCCATGTCACGCGCCCGCGCGGTGCGTCCGCCCCGCGTTGCGGTCAGGCCTGCGCAAAGCGCAGCGTTCTCCGGGTCGATGCCGAGTCCGAGGATATGGACTGTCTGGTTCAAAAAGGTGACTGAAATCTCGACCCCGCAGACATAGCGGATGCCACACGCCTTGGCCGCCGCGGCCGCCCTTTCTTGTCCGCCCACTTCATCGTGGTCTGTCAATGCCCACAGCTCCACGCCGTTGGCAGCGGCGCGCGCGGCAAGTTCTTCGGGGGTCAGGGTGCCGTCAGAGACCACGGAGTGGCAATGCAGGTCGGCGTTCAGGATGGAGTTCACCCGTGGATTTTAGGCGCTGGGTCTTTCGGCGCGGCGTCAAAAGCCCGCTGCCGCCGTAAAGGCCAGGCGGGCACCGGTTAACGGATGTACAAAAGCCAAATCGCGTGCATGCAGCAGCAGGCGGGGTGCTTGGGTTGCGATATCCGGCGGCGCGTACAGCGCGTCACCCTGGATCGGGTGCCCGATAGCCTGCATGTGCACGCGCAGCTGGTGGCTACGACCGGTGACGGGCTGCAGCTCAAATCGGCTGGCGGGAGTGGCTCCATCCACATGCGCCACACAGCGCCAGTGGGTCTGGCTGGGCTGGCCGCGCGGATCCACGCGGCGCAGGGGGCGAGCTTGCCAGTCCGCCCAAACCGGCAGGTCGATCAGCTGCCAGAGGGGGTCCACGGGTAGCAGGCCGTCCACGATTGCCACATAGGTTTTATCAACTAGGCGGGCTTCAAACAGCGCGCTCAACGCCCGCTGCATGTGCGCGCCACGGGCCATCAGCATCAAACCGCTGGTGGCCATGTCCAGCCGGTGGACCACCAACGCGTCGGGGTACAGCACTTGCACCCGCGCGCTCAGGCAGTCTTGCTTATCGGCGCCACGTCCAGGCACGGCCAAGAGGCCGGGGGGTTTGTGCAAGACCAGCAGGCTGTCGTCGGCAAAGACGATATCCACACCGCTGACTGGCGCGGCAGATTTCAGGGCTTGCCCAGGTAATCGCGCTTACCGATCTCCACGCCGTTGTGGCGCAGGATGGCGTAGACCATGGAGCTGTGGAAATAGATATTGGGCAGGGCGTGGCCCAGCAAAAACTGCATGCCGGTGTAATGGGTTTCGGTGTCGCCGCGTTTGGTCACGATGGCTTTGTCTTCGGTCCCATCAATTTGCGCGGCCGTGAAGCTGTTCACAAAAGCCACGGTTTTGGCCAGACGCGCCTGCAAGTCGGCCAGCGTGACTTCCTTGTCCTCGTAGGCGGGGATGTCGACCCCGGCCAGCCGGGCCATGACGCCTTTGGCGGTGTCGGAGGCAATCTGCACCTGGCGGCTCATGGGCAGCATGTCGGGGAACAGGCGGTAATGGGTTAGCGTGGTGACGTCGATTTTTTTGGCGTCCACATGCTTTTGCGCGACATCGAGGATGTGACTGAGGTTGTTTAGGGCGTTGGCAATGCGCGGTGCGCTGGCCAGGTACATGGAAATGGTCATGAAGGAATCTCTTTGGGGTTGGAGTGGGAAGGGGATGCGCACAAGACACGCCTCCCGGCGCGTTCTGTGGTGCGGGTCATCTTATCGCCTTGCGGATGTTTCCCCCCGGGCGGGCGGGCCGGGCCCTGCGACAATGTGCGCTGTTTTGTCCAACCACGGCGCTGCTGCCCTTTTTTCCCTATGGCCACCTCTGTTTTCAACGTTCGCCCCGCCACCAACCGCGATGCCAAAGCCATTGCCCAACTGCATAACGCCACGGTGAAAGAGGCGTTCAAGGGCATGCTGGGCGACTTGGACGTTGCGATCATGCCCTTGGCCGAACGCGAGCGCTATTGGGCAGAGGCCATTCAGTACGCGGAGCCGCAGGTGCAAGTGGCCTTGCATGGTGCCAAGATCATTGGTTTTGTGGGATACGACCGCAGCCGTGACGACGGTACGCCAGCCACCATGGGTGAGATCTGGGCCATGTATGTCGATACCGATTTCTGGGGTCTGGGGGCCGGACTGTCCTTGTGGGATGCCGCGCTAGAAGGCCTGATCGACGAGGAGTGCACCCACGTCAGCGTCTGGGTTCCTCTGGCCAACGACCGGGCTTTGCGCTTTTTTGAGTTGGCCGGTTTCAAGCGGGAAATGGCCACCGCCAAGACCGTACCGATTGGCGGCGTGAAGGTTGAGGAAATCCGCCTGCAGCGCGCCCTGGGCTGATCGTCCGCTGGTCGGTCTGCATTGAACCCATCGACTGTCACCGAGGCCCCTGCAGCCAAGTCGCCCATGGCGCTGGGAATTGCCATGGGTATGCTGGGGGCTGTCGGGTTTTCGGGTAAGGCCATCATCGTCAAACTGGCCTACCGCCACGGGGTGGACACCGTCACGTTCTTGATGCTGCGCATGCTGCTGTCCCTGCCATTTTTTATGGCCATGGTCTGGTGGACGCAGCACCGCAAAGGGGCGGCGCCCGTGCGCTTGCGCATGCGCGAATGGCTGGGTGTGGTGTGGCTGGGGTTTTGCGGCTACTACCTGGCAAGCTTTTTAGACTTTGCCGGGTTGCAGTACGTCAGTGCCTCCATGGAGCGGCTGATTTTGTATTTGTACCCGACCCTGGTTTTGCTGCTGGGGATCGTGTTGTACGGCAAGCGCGCCAGCCGTTACCAGTGGATGGGTATGGCGGTCAGTTATGCCGGCGTTGTAGCGGTATTTGTGCATGAGCTGAATCTGACCGGCGCGGATGGCGGCGTGGGCATTGGCGCTGCCTTGGTGTTTGGCAGCGCGGTGAGCTACGCCTTGTATTTGTCTTACAGCGGGGAACTGGTGGGCCGCCTGGGGGCTTTGCGTCTGGTCGGCTTGGCCAGTTGCGTGGCCTGCGTGCTGTGTGTGGGGCAATTTGTGCTGCTGCGCCCGGTCAGTCTGGTGGCGGAGCTGGGCGCCGACGTGTGGTGGCTGTCGGTGGTCAACGCCAGTTTGTGCACGGTGTTGCCGGTTTTGCTGGTGATGTTGTCCATTGAGCGCATCGGTTCCGCCCTGGCCTCGCAAGCGGGGATGGTGGGTCCCATGTCCACGCTGGTGATGGCCGCATTGGTGCTGGATGAGCCGCTCAGCCCCTGGTTGCTGCTGGGAACGGCGTTGGTGATGTCAGGCGTTTTCATTTGCAGCCGGCGGGAGGCGCACGCCAGCAGCCCGCCACCATCTCCGGTGGAGTAGATTCGGACTTGTTGCTTCGTTAACCTGTTTTCTTTTTTTTGGAGTTTGTATGTCGGCTTCCCCCCAAACGTCCCGCTCGGTCCAGGTGAATCAGTACGGCGGTCCTGAGCAGTTGCAAGTGGTCAACCTGAGTGTGGGCGAGCCCGGCCCCGGCGAGGTGCGCATTCGCCACCATGCCGCCGGCCTGAACTACACCGACGTGTATTTCCGTACCGGCCTGTATCCGCTGCCGGTTCCGCTGCAACTGGGTATGGAAGCAGCAGGCGTGATCGAGGCGGTGGGCGCGGGCGTGACGCATCTGAAGGTGGGTGACCGCGCGGCCTATGCCAGCCAACCCCCCGGCGCGTACTGCGAGCTGCGCGTGATGCCGGCCAAGTGCGTCTGCAAATTGCCGGATGCCATCAGCTTTGAGACCGGCGCGGCCATGATGCTCAAAGGCTTGACGGTGCAGTACCTGCTCAAGCGCACCCAGCCGCAAGGCGGACTGCACGCAGGCGACACCGTGCTGTTCCACGCCGCAGCCGGTGGGGTCGGTTTGATCTTCTGCCAATGGGCCAAAGCACTCGGTATCCATGTGATTGGTACCGCCGGTAGCGAAGCCAAATGCGCCTTGGCGCGCGAAGCGGGCGCGGCCCATGTGATCAATTACGCCACCGAAGACTTTGAGGCGCGGGTCAAAGAGATCACCGGCGGTAAAGGCGTCAAAGTGGTCTATGACGCGGTGGGCAAGGACACCTGGGACAAATCCCTGAATTGCCTGTCCATGTTTGGCTTGATGGTCAGCTTTGGCAATGCATCCGGCCCCGTCGCTCCGTTCTCACCCGGCATCCTGGCGCCCAAGGGTTCGCTGTACGTCACCCGCCCAACACTGTTTATGCATATTTCCACCCGCGAAAGCACCCAGGAAATGGCCGATGACTTGTTTGAAGCGGTCACCAGCGGCAAGGTCAAGATCCGTATCGACCAGACCTATAAGCTGGAAGACGCAGCGCAGGCCCACCGCGATCTGGAAGCGCGCAAGACCACCGGCTGCACCGTGTTCACGTTGTAAGCGCCCATGGCTGTGGTGAAGTTCGTCGATCAAAGAGGGTTTCGTTGATGCAAAAGCGATGGGGCTTGTGGCTGGCGGGTATGGCACTCGCGGCGGTGCCAATGCTTGCGGCCTATGGGCAGGATGGCCCGGGCCCGTCTGCGCCCGGTGGCTCGGCGGTACCCCCGGCCAACTTTGACAGCGCCTTGCGCAACGAGGGCAACTGGTATGTCTCCTGGGGCTACAGCCGGCAGCAATACGCGCCTTCGGACATCCACGTCAGCCAGCCCGATATCGGCAGCGACTTTGTCGTGCACAACGCCCGCGCGAGCGACTTTCCCTCCAGCCCGGAAGACACGGTGAGCTCGCTCTTCAATCTCGATTTGACCAACCCGCAGGAGAACATCCGCATCGGCAAATTTTTGAATCTGGAGAAAACCTTTGCCGTGGAGCTGTCAATCGACCATAGCAAATACAACGTGGACCTCGGACAGACAGTTGCGGTGACCGGAACCGTCAAAAACGCGTCCTACAACAAGGACATGGTGGTTACGTCGGATAACTTCGGATACAACTTGCACAACGGGTTGAACCACATCATGGTCAACGCGGTCTGGTTGCGCCATTTGCGTGGGCCGGAAAAACAGCCCGGCGATTTGCAATTGATCAGCCGGGTTGGCGCGGGCATTTTGCTGCCCCATGCGGACAACACGATATTCAGCAATGCCAACGAAGTTGGACCCAAAAACAGCAACATCTGCTGTTTCAGCAGCGGCGCCTGGTGGCAGTTGAACGGCTGGACCGCCGGTGCCGAAGTGGGTCTGCGCTACCGCGTGTACAAAACCATGTACCTCGAACTGACGGTGAAGGGCGCCTATGGCGTATTGCGCAGTGTGCCGGTCTACAAAGGTACGGCAGACCAAACGATTTGGATGAGCGAAGAGGTTTTGTCGACCGGCTTCCTCTTTTAACCGGCGCGACGCACCCGCAGGAGTTCATCCAGAATCAAGCAGCCAGCGCCCAGCGTGATGGCGCTGTCGGCCAGGTTGAATGCCGGAAAATGCCAACCCGCAGCATAAAAATCCAGAAAGTCGATCACGTAACCATAGACCACGCGGTCGATCAAATTACCCACCGCGCCGCCCAGCACACAGGTCAGCGCAAAACAGAACAGGCGCTGCCCGGCGTGGCTGTGCAGCAGGTACACAATCAGCAGCGACGCGCCCGCTGACAGGCCCGCAAACATCCAGCGCTGCCAGCCTCCGGCATCCGCCAAAAATGAGAAGGCAGCTCCGCTGTTGTGAACCCGCACGATATTGAAAAAGCTGGTGATGGGCGTGCCTTCTCCCAGGTTGTACAGGCCCGCGATGAGCACCTTACTCACCTGGTCCGCCAGCACCAGCACCAGCGCCAGTGCCAGCCAGTGCATCAGCTTGAAACCGCCCGCACCGCCGCGCCGCGCCATCAGGCGAAGTGGCGGGTTTCGCCCGCGCCAAACAGGTTGGAGACGCAGCGCCCGCACAGCGTGGAATGTTGCGCTGATGCGCCGACGTCATCGCAGTAGTGCCAGCAGCGGGCGCACTTCAGGGCCTTGGACGCTTCGGTATGGACTGCCAGCGCCGCGCCGGTTTGCAGATGGATGCCAGACGTGATGAAGGCAAACTTCAAATCTGCCCCCAGGCTGCTGAGCAAGGCATGGTCAGCGGGCTCCAGCGTGATCGTGACATCCGCTTGCAGCGACGCGCCGATATGGCCTGCCGCGCGCAAAACCTCAATGTCTTTGTTGACCGCGTCCCGGATTTCACGGATGCGGTCCCACTTGGCCACCAGCGCCATGTCCGCTGCGTGCATGGGCACATAGGTTTCCAGAAAAATCGACTCCGAGGTGCCGATCACGCTCCAGGCCTCCTCGGCGGTGAAGCTCAGAAAAGGCGCCATCCAGCGCAGCATGGCCTGGGTAATCTGCCACAGCGCGGTCTGCGCCGAGCGGCGCGCCAGCGACTCCGGCGCCGTGGTGTAGAGCCGGTCTTTGAGCACATCCAGGTAAAACGCGCCCAGGTCTTCGGAGCAGTAAATCTGCAAGCGCGTGACCACCGGGTGGAACTCGTAGCGGCCAAAGCAGCCGCCTTCGAACATGCCGGTTTGCGGATTCAGCACGCCTGCAATCTCGGCCTGCAACTGCGCCGCCCGCGCCAGCGCGTAGCGATCGATTTCCAGCATATCCGCAGGGGCGACCGCGTGCTTGACCGGGTCGAAATCGCTGACGTTGGCGAGCAAAAAGCGCAGCGTGTTGCGGATGCGGCGGTAGGCGTCCACCACCCGCGCCAGAATCTTGTCGTCGATGTTGAGGTCGCCGGAATAGTCGGTGGCCGCTACCCACAGGCGCACAATTTCGGCGCCCAGCTTTTCGTTGAGCACCTGCGGCTCCACCGTGTTGCCCAGGCTTTTGCTCATTTTGCGGCCCTGGCCGTCGGTCGCGAAACCGTGCGTCAGCAAGCCGCGGTAGGGCGCGCGGTCATACAAAGCGCAACCCAGCAGCAGCGAGCTGTGGAACCAACCCCGGTGCTGGTCGTGGCCCTCCAAATACAGGTCCGCTTCCGGCCCGGTCGCATGGAAGGGTGGCCGTGCATACGCGTCCTTGTGGCTGCCGCGCAGTACGTGTTCAAAGGTGGAGCCGGAATCGAACCAGACTTCCAGGATATCGGTGCTCTTGGTGTAGCTGTCGGCGTCATCACCCGGCTGGTTCAGGATGTCGTGCACCGTGGCGCGGCTCCAGGCCTCAATGCCGCCTCGCTCCACCATGTCGGCGGCCAGGTCCAGAATCTCCATCGTGCGCGGATGCAGCTCGCCGGAATCCTTGTGCAGGAAAAACGGGACGGGTACGCCCCAGCTGCGCTGGCGTGAGATGCACCAGTCCGGCCGGTTGGCAATCATGTCGCGCAGGCGGGATTTACCGTTTTCAGGATAGAACTGCGTGTCGTCAATCGCGTCAAGCGCCAGTTGGCGCAGCGTTTTAGGGGCTTTGTCTTGGGTGAAGACGCCCGCGCCCTCATCCATGCGCACAAACCACTGGGCGGCGGCGCGGTAAATCACCGGGGTTTTGTGGCGCCAGCAATGCGGGTAGCTGTGCGTGATGGGGTGGGTGGCCATCAAGCGCCCGGCGTTGTACAGGGCTTCCAAAATCACCGGCACGGCCTTCCAGATGTGCTGGCCGCCGAACAGCGGGAAATCAGCGGCGTAGGTACCGTTGCCCTGCACCGGGTTGAGGATGTCGTTGTAGGCCAGACCGTTGGACACGCAGGAGTTGAAGTCGTCCACGCCATACGCGGGCGAAGAGTGAACGATGCCGGTGCCATCGTCGGCGGTAGCGTAGTCCGCGAGGTAGACCGGTGCGGTGCGGGCGTAGCCGGGGTCCACCTGGGACAGCGGGTGGTGAAACGCGATCCGATCAAGCTTTTCGCCCAGAGCCGTGGCCACCACGCTGCCGGTGAGCTGCCAACGCTCCAGGCATTTCTCCACCAGCGATTCGGCGCAGAGCATGAGACCTTTGGGGGTGTCCACCAGTGCGTACACCAACGCCGGGTTCAGGTTCAGCGCCTGGTTGGCCGGAATCGTCCAAGCGGTCGTGGTCCAGATGACGGCAAAAGCTTCTTTATCCAACGCGGGCAAGCCGAAAGCGGCGGCTAGCTTCTCGGGCTGCGCGCACGAAAATGCCACATCCAGCGTGTCACTCTTTTTGTCGGCGTATTCAATTTCAAATTCGGCCAGCGAAGAGCCGCAGTCAAAGCACCAGTAAACGGGTTTGAGGCCCCGGTAGACAAAACCGCGCTCAATCACCCGTTTGAACGCGCGGATCTCGCCCGCCTCGTTGGCCGGGTCCATGGTGCGGTAGGGCCGCGCCCAATCGCCCAGCACACCCAGACGCTTGAAGTCTTCGCGTTGTTGGCCGATTTGTTCGGTGGCGAAGGCGCGGCTTTTGGCCTGCATGTCGTCACGGCTGAGTTTGCGGCCGTGCAGTTTTTCAATCGCGTTTTCGATCGGCAGCCCATGGCAGTCCCAGCCGGGGATGTACTGCGCATCAAAGCCGGCGAGCTGGCGCGACTTGACGATCATGTCTTTCAAGACTTTGTTCACCGCGTGGCCGATGTGCAACTTTCCGTTGGCGTAGGGTGGGCCGTCGTGCAAGACAAACAGCGGTGCGCCCTTGCGCGCGACCCGCAGGCGCTGGTACAGACCTGATTCGTCCCACGCTTTGACCCAGCCCGGCTCGCGCTTGGGCAGGTCGCCGCGCATGGGGAAGGGGGTGTCCGGCAGGTTCAGGGTCTTGGAGTAGTCGGTGGCGTCGGTCATGGGTGTCTCAAAAAAATCGCTGCGGGTGCGGGCCCGGTGATTCGCATCGGGATGCGGCGGGGGCGCTGTGCGCTTGGGTGGGGGTGAGGGTGAGGGGACGCGGGGCCAGGTGCGTCGGTGCGGGCCCTGTCAAATTCGGGCCGCCAGCCAGGACCTGGCGTCGTCGCAGTCCCGGCGAATCCCGTGCGTGAGGGCTTCCAGGCCCTCGTACTTCAATTCGTCGTGTAGTTTGTGCAGCAGTTCCACACGGGCAATTTTACCGTAGGCCCCCTCTGCGCCCAGAGAAGCGGGCCAGTCCAGGCAATGGGTTTCCAGCAGCACCCGCCCGCCGTTCACGTCCGTTGGATCCAAGGAGGGCCGGACCCCCAAATTCGCCACGCCTGCCAGCGGCTGCGCTGCCAGGCCGTGGACCAGCACCACAAAAATGCCGCTAGCGGCCGGCTTCCAATGGGCAAAGCGCATGTTCAGGGTGCGAAAACCCAGCTCCCGTCCCAGCTTGCGGCCGTGGACGATGTGGCCCGAAATCGCGTAGGGCCGCCCCAACAGTTTGGTGGCTTGCGCCATGTCACCAGCCGCCAGCGCCTGGCGCACCGCAGAACTGGACACCCGCAGGCCATGGACCTCATAGCTGTTCATCCGTGCGACATCAAAGCCGTGCGCGGACCCGGCGGCATCCAGCATCGCGTAGTCGCCAGCCCGCTTGGCGCCGAAGCGGAAGTCGTCACCCACCAGAACATAGTGCACGCCTAAGCCGCGGACCAAAACCGATTCGATAAAGGTCTCGGGTGCTTGGGCGGCCAGTTGCGCGTTGAAAGGGAGGACCACGGTCTGGTCGACGCCGCATTCCGCCAGGCCCTCCAGTTTGTCGCGCAAGGTGCCCACCCGGGCGGGCGCAAGGCCTGGCTGTTGCAACTTTTTGGCAAAAAAATCGCGGGGATGCGGTTCAAAAGTCAGCACGCAACTCGGGACGCGGCGGCGCTGCGCTTCGGCGCGCAACAGCGCGAGCATGGCCTGGTGCCCGGCGTGTATGCCGTCGAAATTGCCAATGGTCAGCGCGCAGGCCGGCGCGATGGTGGGGTGCTGGAAACCGCGGAATACCTGCATACAGGGGATGTCTGAGCCTTCATATAAACACGCTATATTGTCCCCCACAGGGCACCGACGGCCATCCGCCGCCGGGAACCCTGGATACCCGCGCAATGTGAACCGTTTACCGGAGGCTCTGTGTGAAAGTATTGAAGTTGTCGGCCCAGGGGCTGCCGCAGTCCTGGATTTCGATGGAACAAGCGGTCGTCCATTACGCTTCGGACGAGGTGCGCTGGGAGTCCGGCGGCGAGGTGGCGGTGTTCCGTGGCGGACACAACGCCATCACCGGCATCCAGTCGGTGATCCGGGTCAACAGCATCATCGGCACCCGTGGGGTGCCGCGCATCAACCCCTTCAACCTGCGCCCCACGCTGACCAACGCGAAGCTGTTTGTGCGCGACCGCAATGTCTGCGCGTATTGCGGCGACCACTTCCACGAGACGGAGCTGACCCGCGAACACATCATTCCGTTTGCCCAAAAGGGCGTGGACACCTGGATGAACGTGGTCACCGCCTGCCGCCCCTGCAATCACCGTAAGAGCCACCGCACGCCAGAGCAGGCGCATATGCCGCTGCTCTACGCGCCTTATGTGCCCAGCCTGTGGGAAGACTTCATTTTGCGCAACCGCCGCATCGTGGCCGACCAGATGGAATTCCTGATGTCGCATGTGCCGCGCTCTTCGCGTTTGCTGATTTAGATTGACGGGGGGTGGCCGAGCAGCCGCTCCGGTTTGCGCCTGCGTTGGAAGGCGCCTCCGCACAAGAAGCCCTCAGGGCCGGCGGATGGTTTTTGGGAGGAAACAAAAATGTCTGACAACTGCACACGCCGCTTGGCGGCCGCCCGCATCGCCATGGGTGGAATGGCTTGGCTACCCCCGTGGCCGATTGCCGTAGCGGCGCAACCGGCCTCCGCGCCGTCAACCCGGCCCGCCGTGGAATTGGCCACTGAGTGGACAAGCGGACTCTCTCCCGCGGACTTCGCCGTCAGCGAAAAGCTCGATGGCGTGCGCGCCGTATGGGACGGCATCAGCTTGCGGTTTCGCAGCCGCCGCATCCTAGAGGCCCCTGACTGGTTTACGGCCGCCTTGCCTCCTGAGCCCCTCGACGGGGAACTGTGGATGGGCCGGGGAAGCTTTGACCGCCTCAGCAGCATCGTGCGCAGCAGCCCACCCGATGGCCAGGCCTGGCGCGCTGTGCATTACATGGTGTTCGACCGCCCCTCGGCGCAGGGCCATTTTTCCCAGCGCTACCAACGCCTGCAGGCGCTTGTTGCACAAAGTGCATGCGATTGGCTCAAAGCCGTTGAGCAGGTGGCAGGGACCGATGCCCGCGCATTGCAGCAGCAGTTGCGCGCGGTATCGGACGGCGGCGGCGAGGGTCTGGTGCTCCATCGATGGGATGCGCCCTGGTTACCAGGGCGCACCGGTGCGGTACGCAAGCTGAAGTTGCAGCCCGATGCCGAGGCCACGGTGCTGGCGCATGTGGAGGGCAGGGGGCGTTATGCCGGCCAAACCGGTGCGCTGTTGCTGCAAATGCCGCAAGGCCATCGTTTCATGCTGGGCAGCGGCTTAACCGACGCGCAGCGCGCCGCGCCGCCGCCCTTGGGCGCGCAGGTAACTTACCGCTACCGGGGTTTCACCCCGGCGGGCATCCCCCGGTTCGCGACGCTTTTGCGGGTGCGCGAGGCAGAGTAGCCGCAAGCCGTGGGGATAATCCCCGCATGCGCAATATCGTTTTGTTGATTTCCGGTGGTGGCTCCAATATGGCGGCCATCGTGGCCGCCGCGCAGCGGGAGGACTGGCCCGGCACCCTGGGTGCGTGCATTGCCGGTGTGATCAGCAACCGCGCCGATGCCGGTGGGTTGGAACTGGCGCGCGAGGCCGGCTTGCCAACCGCTATCCTGGATCACCGCTCGTACGCCAGGCGCGAAGATTTTGACAGCGCGCTGGCGCAGCAGATTGCGCAGTGGGACAGGGGCGGCAGCGTGCCCGCGCTGGTTCTGCTGGCCGGCTTCATGCGCATTGTGTCGCCCGCCTTTGTGGCGCTTCACCAAGGCCGCTTGCTCAATATCCACCCCTCGCTGCTTCCAGCGTTCCCGGGCTTGCATACCCATCAGCGCGCCATCGATGCGGGTTGCCGCTTTGCGGGTGCGACCGTCCACGAGGTCACAGCCGAACTGGACCACGGACCGATATGGGGGCAGGCGGTTGTGCCCGTGCTGCCTGGCGACAGTGCCGAGCGTTTGGCGGCCCGCGTGCTGACGCAGGAGCACCTGCTGTACCCGCGTGTGGTCAAGGCGTTTTTGCGTCAGTCAGGCGGCTGAAGCGCGGGGTCAGCATCCCCGCAATCTCGACGCTCTCCAGGAACATGGCGGCCGGCCGGACCCACAGGCCCCGCTCACCGTAGAGCGCGCGGTACAGCGTCATCGGCTCCAGCGTCTCCGAATGACGCACGGTATCAATGACTTCGTACAAATTTCCCTTGTAGTGGCGGTACCGGCCCGGCGGCGCAGTGCGCGGCATGGGGGGAAGGGGATCCGAGGTGGGGGTGGGTTCAGTGTGCATGGGACAATCGCAGGCTTATGCATCCAAAAGCCTTATTAGACGCCTGCTCCGAGTTGGTGCGACTGACCCTGAGGCTCGATCACCCGGCCGACGCCATCGTCTCTAAATTTTTTCGCGACAACCGGGGCCTGGGCCCCCGCGAACGGGCAACCCTGGCGGAAACCACGTACACGGTGTTGCGCAAAAAGCTGCTGTTTGACCACCTGGCGCCGTCGGGCAGCGGTCCGAAAGAGCGGCGCTTGGCAATTCTGGGCTTTTACGGCCCCGAAGATTTTTTGCGCAGCGCGCTCACCGATCAGGAAAAGAATTGGCTGGACGCCTGCGAGCAGGTCAACCCCCAGGATTTGATGGAGCGCCACCGCCACAATTTGCCGGAGTGGTTGGTGGAGCCACTGAAGGCGCAGCTCGGCGAAGGGTTCTGGCCGCTGGTGGAGAGTTTGAACGCCGGCGCGGGACTGGATTTACGGGTTAACGATTTCAAGGCGCGCCGTGCCGATATCCAAAAAGAGCTGGCCCAAAACGGTATCAAGGCCGTGCCCACGCCGTTTTCCCCCTGGGGCTTGCGCATCCAAGGTAAGCCTGCGCTGAACAAGCATGAAGCCTTTATCCGTGGCGACTTCGAGGTGCAGGACGAGGGCTCGCAGCTGCTGGCGCTGTTGTTGGATGCCAAGCGCGGCGAGATGGTGGTGGACTTTTGCGCCGGAGCCGGTGGCAAGACGTTGGCCATCGGCGCGGCGATGCGCAGCACCGGGCGGCTGTACGCTTTTGACACCTCGGCCCATCGGCTGGACGCGCTCAAGCCGCGGCTGGCGCGCAGCGGGCTCTCGAATGTGCATCCTGCGGCCTTGGCCCACGAGCGCGATGACCGCGTCAAACGCCTGGCCGGCAAGATCGACCGCGTCCTGGTTGATGCACCCTGTTCCGGGCTGGGTACCTTGCGCCGCAACCCGGATCTGAAATGGCGCCAGGGTTTGCAGGCCATCGACGAGATGGCCGCCAAGCAAACTGCCATCCTGGATAGCGCGGCGCGCATGGTCAAGTCCGGTGGGCGCCTGGTCTACGCAACCTGCAGCGTCCTGCCGCAGGAAAACGAGGCCATTGCCCACATGTTCAGCGCCGCGCATCCGGATTTCATCCCCCTGCCGGTTGCCGGGCTGCTGGAAGGTCTCAAAGTGCCCCACGCGGCGACCTTGTGCGCAGGCGGGGAGGCCGCTGGGGACTATCTGCGCTTATGGCCGCATCTGCATGCCACCGATGGATTTTTTGCCGCCGTCTGGCAAAAGGCCTGATGCTCCGCAGCCATTTACAATCCTGGGCGTCAGGAAAACTGGTCGCTCCGGGTGCGGGGCCGCAAATCAACCCTCTGAAAGAACGATAAAACATGCCTGAATCCCTTTGGACCGTGCGCGATGCCGCTTTGGAATGGATGGTCAGCGGCGCCTGGACCCTGAGTTGGTGGCAAATTATTTTGGTCACCTTGCTTCTCACGCACATCACCATGATCAGCGTGACGATTTACCTGCACCGCCACCAGGCCCATCGTGCGCTGGATTTGCATCCGCTGCCGGCCCATTTTTTCCGGTTCTGGTTGTGGTTGACCACCGGGCAGGTGACCAAGGAATGGGCGTCCATCCACCGCAAGCACCACGCCAAGTGTGAGACGGCCGAGGACCCGCACAGCCCGCAAATTTACGGAATCCGCAAAGTTTTGCTGGAGGGCGCCGAGTTGTACCGCGCGGAATCCAAAGTCAAGGAAACCATGGACCGTTACGGCCACGGAACGCCCGACGACTGGATTGAACGCAACCTCTACACCCGCTATTCCTGGCAGGGCGTGGGCTTGATGCTGATCATCAACCTGTACCTTTTCGGCGCACTCGGACTGAGCGTGTGGGCGGTGCAGATGATGTGGACGCCCATCATGGCTGCCGGCATCATCAATGGGGCGGGGCATTACTGGGGTTACCGCAACTTTGAGGCAACCGATTCCAGCACCAACATCTCCCCGTGGGGCATCCTGATCGCCGGCGAAGAGCTGCACAACAACCATCACACCTACCCCACCTCGGCGAAGCTGTCGGTGAAGCCCTACGAGTTTGATATCGGCTGGATGTACATCAGCCTCTTGCAAATGGCCGGTTTGGCCAAGGCCAAGAAAACGCCGCCCAAGGCGGCTTACGGCGATGTCCGCCCTGTTGCCGACCGCAATACGCTGGAGGCCTTGATCGCCAACCGCTACGAAATCATGGCCGCCTATGCAAAGGGTATGCGGGAAACCTTGCGTACCGAGGTGCAGACCCTGCAGGCGCGCAGCGCCAACACGGCAGTCATCAAGGCTGTGAAGCTGTGGGCGCACCGCGATCAAGAGAAAGTACCCGCCGCCGTGGTTGCCGATTTGGCCGCCGCGCGCAAGGTTTTGCCCGCTTTGGACAAAATGGTGGTAATGCGCGAGGAACTGCGCCAACTGTGGCTGAACACCGCCTTGAGCCGGGAACAGCTGGTGGCCGATCTGGCCGCGTGGTGCCGCCGCGCTGAAGACAGCGGAATTGCTGCCTTGCGGGACTTCTCAGTTAAGCTGCGCGCCGCCCACGCCTGACAGCGCTGCCGCTGCGCGCTGCTGGCGCGGCGATTGCCCAACAAAAAACCCGCCAAGGCGGGTTTTTTGTTGGGATCACAACCGTGCTTATTTCAGCTTGGTCTCTTTGTAGTCCACATGCTTACGCGCGACGGGATCAAATTTTTTGATCAGCATCTTCTCGGGCATGGTTTTCTTGTTTTTGTTGGTGGTGTAAAAGTGACCGGTTCCTGCCGTGGATTCCAGTTTGATTTTTTCGCGTCCGCCTTTGCTTGCCATGGTGATGCTCCTTATGCCTGGCCGCGTGCGCGCAGGTCGGCGAGCACGGAATCGATGCCGTTTTTGTCAATGAGGCGCAAACCGGCGTTGGAAATGCGCAAACGCACCCAGCGGTTTTCCGACTCCACCCAGAATTTGCGGTATTGCAAATTGGGCAAAAAACGGCGTTTGGTTTTGTTGTTGGCGTGGGAAACATTGTTCCCGACCATGGGGCCTTTGCCCGTGACTTCACATACGCGTGCCATGTGGACACTCCGATACTAGAAAACAGCAGGGCTTTTACGCCGCTGCCTCACCTCGCCAATTTCAGGGTGGCGGTAACCCGTTTCGCCGAACCCCCAGCGTGAGCCGAGGTTAGCAAAGCCACCGATTGTAGCCGGAACACGGGCGGGTGCTGCCCAATGTGCCGCGCGCCCTTATTCCTGTTCCAGAAAACGCTGGGCGTCAAGGGCTGCCATGCAACCGGTGCCCGCGCTGGTGATGGCCTGGCGGTACACATGGTCCTGCACATCGCCGGCGGCAAAAACGCCGGGAACGCTGGTCTGGGTAGCAAAGCCTTTGAGACCGCCCTGGGTCACGATGTAGCCATTTTCCAAGTTCAGTTGTCCTTGGAAGATCTCGGTGTTGGGCGCATGGCCGATGGCAATAAAGCAGCCTTGCAGCGCTATGTCTTCGGTGCTGCCGTCGCGGGTGCTTTTGACACGGATGCCGGTAACGCCGCTGGCATCGCCCAACACTTCGTCCAAGGTCTGGAAGGTTTTCAAGATGATTTTTCCCGCCGCGACCTTGGCCATCAGCTTGTCCACCAGAATCGGCTCCGCCTTGAACTTGTCACGGCGGTGCACCAGGTATACCTTGCTGGCGATGTTGCTGAGATACAGCGCCTCCTCGACTGCGGTATTGCCGCCACCGACCACACAGCAGACCTGGTCGCGGTAGAAAAATCCGTCGCAGGTCGCGCAGCCGGAGACGCCGCGCCCCATAAAAGCAGTCTCTGATGGCAGTCCGAGGTATTTGGCCGACGCGCCCGTGGCGATGATCAGTGCATCGCAGGTGTAGACCGCGCTGTCGCCGGTCAGCGTAAACGGGCGCTGGCTCAGGTCCACCTTGTTGATATGGTCGAAGACGATCTCTGTATTGAAACGCTGGGCGTGTTCCAGGAAGCGCTGCATCAATTCCGGCCCTTGCACGCCATGGACGTCGGCCGGCCAGTTGTCCACCTCCGTGGTAGTCATCAGCTGGCCACCCTGGGCGATACCGGTGACCAGCACCGGGTTGAGGTTGGCGCGGGCGGCGTAGACGGCTGCGGAATAGCCCGCTGGGCCGGAGCCCAGAATCAGGACTTTGGCATGTTGGTTGGTGGTCATGGGGTTTAGATGCTCTGAATGCGGCGGGTACACACGCGGCACTATGCCGCGCTGATCGTCCCATTGTAAGAAGGGCGGGCTTACCAAGTCCGTGCGGGGCCTTGCGGTAAGCTTGGCTTCATGCGCTATGCCACCCACCATTTCGATACGCCCGCTCCCGAAGAAGCAGCCCCACCGTCCGGACTGCGGCGCTTTGCCACCGAGCTGATTTTGGTGGTGGCGTGTGTGGCGCTGGCGTGGTGGTTTGTGTCGCTGCTCACCTATTCGCCGCAAGACGCGGCCTGGTCCACCTCGGGCACCGGCGCGCCCGCGATGAACCGGGGCGGATGGCTGGGCGCCTGGCTGGCTGATTTCAACTATTTCTTGTTCGGATTTTCGTCCTGGTGGTTATGGGCAGCGTCCGCGCTGGCCGCTTGGGGTGCGTTGCGCCGCAGGTTGCGTCAGACGACCGACACCGAGGCACGCACCGGGCTTTCTTTTTGGCCGGCTTTGGCGGTCTTGTTGATTGCCAGCTCGGCACTGGAGTGGAGCCGCCTTTACGCGTTTGAGGCGCATCTGCCGGGGCACAGCGGTGGCGTGCTGGGCTACGGTGTTGGCAGGGCTGCATCGGCCGTTCTGGGGTTTGCCGGATCGGGCGTCGTGGAATTGGCGCTGTGCATGGCGGCTATGCCGTGGGTGTTCCATTTTTCCTGGTTGAGGGTCTGTGAGACGTTAGGGGCTCGGATTGAATCCGCATGGCATGGCGTGCGCGAAAAGCGCGAGGTGGCCCAGGACCGTGAGATCGGTTTACAGGCCATGCGCGAGCGCGAAGAGACCGTCACCGAGGAGCGCGAAGAGATTGTTGAGCACCACCCTGATCCCGTGCTCATCGCCAAGCCCAAGCCTTTGGACCTGCCCCCCAGCCAGCGTGTGGCGAAAGAACGGCAAAAGCCTTTGTTCGTGGAGATGCCGGACAGCAATTTGCCCCAGGTCGCGCTACTGGACGAGGCGCAACTGAATCAGGAAACGGTCTCGGTCGAAACGCTGGAGATGACCAGCCGCATGATCGAGAAAAAGCTCAAAGACTTTGGCGTGGAAGTACGCGTGGTGCTGGCCCAGCCCGGGCCGGTGATCACGCGCTACGAAATTGAACCCGCCACCGGCGTGAAGGGTTCGCAAATTGTGGGCTTGGCCAAAGACTTGGCCCGCAGCCTGAGCCTGGTGTCCATACGCGTGGTGGAAACCATTCCCGGGAAAAACTATATGGCGTTGGAGTTGCCCAATGCCAAACGGCAGACCATCCGCCTGTCGGAAATTTTGGGTTCGCAGGTCTACAACGAAGGCAAGTCGATGTTGACCATGGGTCTGGGCAAAGACATTGTGGGCAACCCGGTTGTGGCCGATTTGGCAAAGATGCCGCATGTGCTGGTGGCCGGCACCACCGGCTCGGGCAAATCGGTCGGTATCAACGCCATGATTTTGAGCCTGCTCTATAAAGCTGAGGCGCGCGATGTGCGCTTGCTGATGATCGACCCCAAGATGCTGGAGATGTCGGTGTACGAAGGTATCCCGCATTTGCTGGCACCTGTCGTCACCGATATGCGCCAAGCCGCACACGGCCTGAACTGGTGCGTGGCCGAAATGGAGAAGCGTTACAAACTCATGAGCAAAATGGGTGTGCGCAATTTGGCCGGCTTCAACGCCAAGATTGATGAGGCCACGGCAGCCGGCAAATTCATCTCCAACCCCTTCAGCCTGACGCCCGAAGACCCCGAGCCGCTGCAGCGTTTGCCGCACATCGTGGTGGTGATCGACGAGCTGGCCGACTTGATGATGGTGGTGGGTAAGAAGATTGAAGAGTTGATCGCCCGCTTGGCGCAAAAAGCCCGCGCCGCAGGAATTCACCTGATTTTGGCTACCCAGCGTCCCAGCGTCGATGTGATTACCGGCTTGATCAAGGCCAATATCCCGACCCGCATCGCCTTCCAGGTCAGCAGCAAAATTGACAGCCGCACCATCCTCGACCAGATGGGTGCCGAAGCCCTGTTGGGCATGGGCGACATGCTGTACATGCCCAGCGGAACCGGCTTGCCGATCCGCGTGCACGGTGCGTTTGTGAGCGACGAGGAAGTGCACCGGGTTGTTAAATATCTGAAAGAGCAGGGCGGCGAGCCCAATTACATTGAGGGTGTGCTCGAAGGTGGCACGGTTGACGGCGAGGAGGGCGATGGCTTGGGTGGCGATGCCGGAGGTGAAAAAGACCCCATGTACGACCAGGCCGTGGAAGTGGTGCTGAAGAACCGCAAAGCCAGCATCTCACTGGTGCAACGCCACCTCAAGATTGGCTACAACCGCGCTGCCCGTTTGGTCGAAGACATGGAAAAAGCGGGCCTGGTCAGCAGCATGAGCACCAACGGCCAGCGCGACATACTGGTGCCGGCGCGGGCGGAGGGCTGATGCAGCGCCGCTGGCTGCTGCTTGCCGGCTGGGTCCTTGTGACCCCGCTGTGGGCCGGCGGCATGGAAAATTTGGACGGCTTCATCAAGAGCACGCGCTCCGGGCGCGCTCACTTTGTGCAGACGGTGACCGCGCCGCCCAAGGACGGGCAGGCATCGCGCCCGAAGGTCTCAACCGGCACTTTCGAATTTCTGCGTCCCAGCCGCTTTCGTTTCGTCTATAAAAAGCCGTTTGAGCAGACCATCGTCGCGGACGGCCAAACCTTGTGGCTGTTCGACGTAGACCTGGCGCAGGTGAGCGCGCGCAAGCAAACGCAGGTGCTGGGTTCTACGCCTGCTGCGTTGATCGCCTCGGCTGCAGATCTGCGCGCCGTGGATGCCGACTTTGAACTCAGCGACGCACAGCCCATGGATGGTCTGGAATGGGTCTTTGCCAAGCCGCGTAACAAAGACAGCAGCCTGTCCAACGTCCGTGTCGGCCTGAAGGGCAACGTGCTGGTCATGCTGGACATTGTTGACAGCTTCGGGCAGCGCTCGGTGCTGCAGTTCAGCGCGTTTGAGACCAACCCCGCGCTCGATCCTGGGATTTTCCAGTTCAAGCCGCCTGCCGGGGTGGATGTGCTGCGCCAGTAGAGCTCGTGCGGCGGTGGCCGTCCTGAGCCGCGCCCTGAAAAGCCATGTCCAAGCCCTTATCCCCACAGATGCCGCTGGCCGAACGCTTGCGCCCCAAGACCCTGGGCGAGGTGATCGGGCAGGCGCATATCCTGGGTCCGGGTATGGCATTGCGCCTGGCTTTTGAGTCCGGTCAGCCGCACAGCTGCATTTTGTGGGGCCCGCCCGGCACCGGAAAAACCACGATTGCGCGGCTGATGGCCGATGCCTTTGATGCGCAGTTCATCACCATCAGCGCAGTGCTCGGTGGCGTCAAAGACATCCGGGAGGCGGTGGAGCAGGCGCAGGCCGCGCGCGACGGGCTGGAGCGGCGGCGCACCCTGGTGTTTGTGGACGAAGTGCACCGCTTCAATAAAAGCCAGCAGGACGCGTTTTTGCCGCATGTGGAAAGCGGCTTGTTCACCTTTATCGGCGCGACCACGGAAAACCCGTCGTTTGAAGTGAATTCCGCCTTGCTATCGCGCGCTGCCGTTTATGTGCTGCAAGCACTTCAAGAGTCCGATTTGGCGCAGATCGTGGCCCGGGCACAGGCCATCGGCGCAGTCCCTGGTATCGATGCTGCGGCGACCACGCGCTTGATCGCCTACGCCGATGGCGACGCCCGCCGCCTCCTGAATACCCTGGAGACGCTGGCGGTGGCCGCAACGCAGGAGAAACGCAGCGCCATCGATGATGCATGGCTGATGCAGGTCCTGGGCGAGCGTCTGCGCCGTTACGACAAGGGGGGCGAGCAGTTTTACGACACGATTTCCGCCCTGCACAAAAGCGTACGCGGCTCCGATCCTGACGCCGCGCTGTACTGGCTGGTGCGTATGCTTGACGGCGGCGCTGAGCCCCGTTATCTGGCGCGCCGCTTGGTGCGCATGGCCAGCGAGGACGTCGGTCTGGCTGACCCGCGCGCGCTGCGCCTGGCGCTGGATGCGGCCGAGGTGTATGAGCGTCTGGGCAGCCCTGAAGGTGAACTCGCGCTGGCGCAATGTGTGGTCTATCTCGCAGTCGCGCCGAAGAGCAATGCTGTTTACAAGGCATACAAAGAAGCGAAAGCATTTGTGAAAAAGGACGGAACGCGGCCGGTCCCGCTGCACTTGCGCAATGCCCCGACACAGCTGATGAAAGACCTTGACTACGGTGCGCAGTACCGCTATGCCCACGACGAGGAGGACGCCTTTGCCGCCGGTGAAAACTACGTGCCTGAGGGCATGGCCGAGCCCGGTTTTTACCGCCCCGTGCCGCGTGGATTGGAGTTGCGCATCGCCGAAAAGCTGGAGGATTTGCGCCAACGCAATGCCGCAGCCCGGAAAACCCGCAAAGACACGGGTTAACCCGCTGCAATCTCGCACATCGCTGGCGCATTTCGCCGCGTAGCTGCACGTAGAATCCGCCGCTTGCCTGCAGGGCAGACAGCCGGATAAATACTTCGGAGAACGGGTTTTATGGATATATTGGTACAGCAGATCATCAACGGCCTGGTGCTGGGCAGCATGTACGCCCTGATTGCGCTGGGTTACACCATGGTCTACGGCATCATCAACCTGATCAACTTCGCCCACGGCGAGGTAATGATGGTCGGGGCACTGACGAGTTGGACCATGATTGGCTTGATGAAAGAGGGTATGCCGGGCGCGCCGGGCTGGCTGATTTTGGTAATTGCCCTGTTGATTGCCTGCGTGGTGGCTGCCGCGTTGAACTTTGTGATCGAAAAAGTCGCCTACCGCCCGCTGCGCAACAGCCCCAAACTCGCGCCCCTGATCACCGCCATCGGAATGTCCATCCTGCTGCAAACCCTGGCCATGATCATCTGGAAGCCCAACTACAAGTCCTATCCAACCCTGTTACCCAGCGATCCCTTCATGATCGGCGAGGCCGTGATCACCCCCACACAAGTGATGATTCTGGTCTTCACCGCCATCTCATTGGCCACGCTGATGTGGGTGGTGAACGCCACCAAATTGGGGCGTGCCATGCGTGCCACGGCCGAGAACCCCCGAGTTGCGGGCCTGATGGGCGTCAAACCCGACGTGGTGATTTCCGCCACCTTCGTGATCGGAGCGGTGCTGGCGGCCATTGCGGGCGTGATGTACGCCTCCAACTACGGAACGGTTCAGCACGCCATGGGCTTTCTGCCCGGCTTGAAAGCCTTTACGGCTGCCGTCTTTGGCGGCATCGGCAACCTGCCCGGCGCGGTCGTCGGTGCGATTTTGCTGGGGCTGATCGAGTCCATCGGCGCGGGCTACATCGGTGCGCTCACCGGCGGCGTGCTGGGCAGCCACTACTCGGATATTTTTGCTTTTATCGTGCTCATCATCGTGCTGACGCTGCGCCCATCGGGACTTTTGGGCGAACGTGTGGCCGACCGCGCGTGAGGATCATCACAACATGAACTTCAAAAACAATTTGCCGGCTCAATTGGCTGCCGGTGTCGGGCTCCTGCTGTTGCCTCTGGTCCTGCAGCTTTTTGGTAACGCCTGGGTGCGCATTGCTGACATGACGCTGCTCTTTGTGTTGCTGTCGATTGGCCTGAACATTGTGGTGGGCTACGCCGGTTTGCTGGACCTGGGCTATGTGGCATTTTTTGCTATCGGCGCCTATGTCTACGGGCTGCTCAACTCGCCCCAGCTGCTGGAAACATTTGCCGGCCTGGCCGCGATGTATCCCCAGGGCCTGCACACCCCGATCTGGGTGGTCTTGCCCTTGGCCGCGGTGGTGGCCGGCATCTTTGGCGTCTTGCTCGGTGCGCCCACCTTGCGCCTGCGTGGCGACTATCTGGCTATTGTGACCCTGGGCTTTGGCGAGATCATCCGGGTGTTCTTGAACAACATGGACAACCCCTACAACATCACCAACGGCCCCAAGGGCGTGAGCCAGATCGATCCGCTGAATTTCTTCGGTCTGGATTTGGGCAAAAGGCTGATGATTGGCGACTACAAGCTAGCGTCTGTGTCGCTGTACTACTACCTGTTCTTGGTGCTGGTGATGGTGAGCATTGTGATTTCGCACCGCTTGGAAGTCTCTCGCATCGGACGCGCGTGGATGGCGATCCGCGAAGATGAGATTGCCGCCAAAGCCATGGGTATCAACACCCGCAACCTCAAACTCACCGCATTCGGTATGGGCGCCACATTCGGCGGCGTATCGGGCGCACTGTTTGCCTCGTTTCAAGGCTTTATTTCTCCGGAGTCCTTCACGCTCATGGAGTCGGTGATGATTGTGGCCATGGTGGTGCTCGGCGGTGTGGGGCACTTGCCCGGCGTTGTTCTGGGTGCGGTGTTGCTCGCCTCTTTGCCTGAAGTTCTGCGTTATGTGGCCGGGCCTTTGCAGCAAATGTCGGGCGGCCGTTTGGATGCGTCCATCCTGCGCCAGCTGCTGATTGCCCTGGCGATGATCAGCGTCATGCTGCTGCGCCCGCGTGGTTTGTGGCCCTCGCCCGACCATGGCAAATCCCTGGAAATCGCGGCCAAACCGGCCTGATTGCGCTGCACCGGAATCCCTATGACAGACACAGTATTGAACGTAAGCGGCGTCTCCAAGCGCTTTGGCGGATTGCAAGCACTCAGCGATGTGGGCATCCGCATCGAGCGCGGCCAGGTCTACGGCCTGATCGGTCCCAACGGCGCGGGCAAGACCACATTCTTCAACGTACTGACCGGCTTGTACACGCCTGATAGCGGGAGCTTCGAGCTCGCCGGTCAGCCCTACCAGCCCACAGCGGTCCATACGGTGGCCATGGCCGGTATTGCGCGCACCTTCCAAAACATCCGCTTGTTTGCGGAAATGACCGCGCTGGAAAACGTCATGGTGGGGCGTCACATCCGCACCCACAGCGGCCTGTTGGGCGCCATGTTCCGCACGGCCGGGTTCCTCGCCGAAGAGAAAGCCATCGCCGCGCGCGCGCACGAGCTACTCGACTACGTGGGCATCGGCAAATTCGCCGACTACAAAGCCCGTACCCTGAGCTATGGCGACCAGCGCCGTCTGGAAATTGCCCGCGCCCTGGCCACCGACCCGCAGTTGATTGCGCTGGATGAGCCTGCCGCCGGTATGAACGCCACGGAGAAGGTGATGCTGCGCGAACTCATCGACCGCATCCGCAACGACAACCGCACGATTTTGCTGATCGAGCACGACGTCAAACTGGTGATGGGCTTGTGTGACCGCGTGACGGTGCTCGACTACGGCAAACAAATTGCTGAAGGTACGCCCGCCGAGGTTCAAAAAAACCAGGCCGTGATCGAAGCCTACCTCGGCACCGCCGCGCACTGAACGCCTGTAGGATCCCATTGATATGACTTCCCCCATTTTGCTCAAAGTCAGCGCCCTGCAAGTGGCCTACGGCGGTATCCAGGCCGTCAAAGGCGTCGATTTCGAAGTCCGCGAAGGTGAACTGGTCTCGCTGATCGGCTCCAACGGCGCTGGCAAAACCACCACCATGAAGGCCATCACCGGCACCCTGCCGATACACGCCGGTGATATCGAATACATGGGAAAAAGCATCAAAGGCCAGGGCCCTTGGGACCTCGTGCGCCAGGGCCTGGCCATGGTCCCGGAAGGGAGGGGGGTGTTCACCCGCATGACCATCGTTGAGAACCTGCAGATGGGCGCCTACATCCGCGACGACGATGCCGAAATCGCCCGCGACATCGACAAGATGTTCGCCATCTTCCCCCGTCTGCAAGAGCGGCGCGCGCAGCTCGCCGGCACCATGTCCGGTGGCGAGCAGCAGATGCTGGCGATGGCGCGCGCGCTCATGAGCCGGCCCAAGGTGCTGCTCATGGACGAGCCCTCCATGGGCCTGTCACCCATCATGGTGGACAAAATATTTGAGGTGGTGCGCGATGTCTACGCGCAAGGCGTGACCGTGTTGCTGGTGGAGCAAAACGCCAGCCGCGCCTTGTCGATTGCCAACCGGGGCTATGTGATGGAGTCCGGCCTGATCACCATGACGGGTGACGCCAAAACCATGCTCAACGACCCGAAAGTGCGCGCCGCCTACCTGGGCGAATAAAGCGCGCGGATGCGCTACCGCCATCCCTTGCTCCTGCTGCTGGTCACAGTGGTTTGGGGCCTGACTTTTCCCGTTCTCAAGGTCGCGACCGGGCAGCTCTCGGGCGTGGAAATCACCGCCTTGCGTTTCTTGATTGCAGCAGCGTGCATGGGCCCCTTTTTGCGTGGCATCCCGGCCATGACCTGGCGCGACGGCTTGCTGCTGGGCGCGCTGGGACTGGCCTCACTGGTTGCGCAGGCCTACGGTTTGCAATTCATCAGCGCCAACCGCAGTGCGTTTCTGACCAGCTTGAATGTGCTCATGGTTCCGCTCATTGGCCTGGCCCTGGGCGCGCGGGCCGGTTGGTTGGTATTTTTCGCAGCCTCCCTGGCGTGTGTGGGCGTGGGCCTGATGTCGTTTGACGTACAAGGTGCCTTCTGGGCCGATGCGGCCACACTGGCGGCGGCTCTGGCCTATGCGCTGTACACCATCATCATGTCCGCCCGCGCAAAAGACCATGCGCCTGCGCAGCTGGCCGCAGCCCAGATCACCGGCATGGCGCTGCTCGGCGCTGTGTGGATGCTGGGTGACAGCGGCGCACAGCGATTGCTGCTTCTGCCCGGGCTCGTTGATGCCGAAGTCTGGTGGGGTTTGCTGTATCTGGGCGCAGTCGCCTCCGCAGCCACATTTTTTCTGCAGGCTTTGGCACAGTCCCATGTCAGCGCCGCGCAGGCCGCCATCATCTACGCGATGGAGCCGGTTTTCGCCGCCGCCTTCAGCTGGTGGTACATCAACGAGCAGATGACGCCAATGGCCCTGTTGGGCGGCGCTCTGGTGATCGCCGCGGTTCTGTTAAGCCAGCGGGCTGAATCCGCGACGTCCTGACAGCCGCCGTATTCAGTGTTTGTCGGCCTCGGATGTGAACGAGTCGGCAAAAAATTCTGCTTCATCCAAGCCCGCCAGGTGACTGAAATCGCGCTGCGCCGACTCCACCACCACGGGCGCGCCGCAGGCATACACCTGGTAGCCCGAGAGGTCCGGGAAATCTTCTAAAACCGCCTGATGAACAAAGCCCGTGCGGCCGCTCCAGTTATCTTGCGGCAGCGCATCGGACACCACCGGCACATAACCCAGGTTCGGCATCACGGCGCATTGGGCATGCACCCATTCGTCCATGTACAGATCATGCGGGCGTCTCCCGCCCCAGAACAGGGTGGCCGGGCGGGTGATCTGTCGCTCTTGCATGTGTTCTATCAAGGCTTTGATCGGCGCAAATCCGGTGCCGGAGGCCAGCAACACCAAGGGCTTATCGGAGTCTTCCCGCAAAAAGAAAGAACCCATAGGCCCTTCGATGCGTACGATATCCCGCTCTTTCATGCTGCCAAAAACCAGGTCGGTAAAGCGCCCGCCGGGCATATGTCGGATGTGCAACTCCAGCGCCGGCCCTGTATGAGGGGCGTTGGCCATCGAATAACTGCGCCGCGCGCCATCGCGTAATAGCACATCCAGGTACTGACCTGCACGGTACTGAAAAGATTCACTGGCGGGCAACTGCAGTTGCAATTGAATGACGTCGGGCGAAGCGCGCAGCATGCTGCTGATGCGCGCCGGCATTTTGCGCACCGGCAATGCGCCTTCCAACGACACCTGGCGCGACTCCAGCACCAGATCGCTGGTGGCCGTGGCGCAGCAGGTCAGAACCATGCCAGCGGCTTCTTCTTCGGCGCTCAACGCCTTGTCCTGGTGGTTCCCGTGAACCACGGTCCCGGAGATTTTTTTGCATTTGCAGGAGCCGCAGGCCCCGTCTTTGCATCCATAGGGCAGGCCCACGCCTTGACGGATCCCACCGGCCAGCAGGGTCTCCGATGCCTCCACGCTGAACGCGCGCCCGCTAGGCTGCACCAGAACCGAAAATTGGGACGCGCTCGCGCTCATACAGTGGTTATCCTCATCTTATGTGTGCCGCAGCCAAGCCCCGTGCATCTCCAAACAAAGCCGCGATTCTGCCCGCAATCGGCGCAGCGCCGTCGGCCGGGGGTCTACGGGCGGCCCGCGCGCCGCGTCCGGCCCTGCCGGCCCGGTTCCGCCGCGAGCGTGTGCTGGTGGTGGGCTGCGGTGACGTGGGGCAGCGGCTTCTGCGCGACCAGCACAAGCCAGGCGCGGGGCCACGCTGGCTGGCCTTGACCAGCCAGCCTGAGAAGTGCGCCGCGTTAAGGGCCTTGGGCGCTATGCCTTTGGTCGGAAATCTGGATGATGCGCGCGCGCTACGTCGCCTGGCCGGACTGGCGCACCGCATCATCCATCTGGCCCCGCCGCCCGGAGACGGCACGCAGGACCCCCGCACCCGCAACCTGCTGCGCTCCTTGCGCCGTGGCAACCTACCGCGCGCCTTGGTCTATGGCTCCACCAGCGGCGTCTACGGGGACTGTGGCGGTGAATGGGTGAATGAAACACGCCCGCTGCACGCCACCACAGCACGCGCCCGCCGCCGGGTTGATGCCGAGCGCAGGGTCCGCAGTTTTCCCCCGGCCACGCGTGCCAGCGTGCTGCGCATTCCGGGCATCTACGCGCCGGACCGGGAAGGGGGCACGCCGCTGGCGCGTCTGCAGCGGGGCAACCCGGTGCTGTTGGCGCAGGACGATGTCTTCACCAACCATATCCACGCCGATGATTTGGCGCGCGCTTGCTGGCTTGCACTGTGGCGCGGGCGGGCGCGGCGGGTTTACAACGTGAACGACGACAGCCAACTGCGCATGGGCGACTACTTTGACGCCGCAGCAGCCCTTTACGGTTTGCCGCGCCCACCGCGGGTGTCGCGTGCCCAGGCGGCGCAGGAACTCAGCGCGATCCAAATGAGTTTCATGTCCGAGTCGCGCCGCTTGCGCAACACCCGTATGAAACAGGAGTTGCGACTGCGTTTGCGTTTTACCGATCCCTTGGACGGGTTGCGAGCCGGGTGAAGTGGGGCGGGCGTATGGGCCCGGTCAGCGTGCGGCAGTCCGTTGCGTAAACCGGACGCAAAGACGGTCAACGGCGCCTGGTGCGAGGCCGTTCATGAAGCATCCACAACCAGGAGACTTGCATGAAACAAATCGGTATTGCCATCCTGATGGCCGGCGCTGTTGGAGCAGCCGGTGCCCAGGAATTCGGGAGGGTCCTGTCGGCCACGCCGGTGTTCCAGCAGATATCGACGCCACGGCAGGTCTGTACCGTCGACAAGGTGCTGGTGCCGGGCCAGAAATCGGGGGCGGGCGCAGCGGTGGGCGCGATTGCCGGTGGCGTGGTCGGTAGCGCCTTAGGCGGTGGTGGCAGAGGCAACGGCGCGGCGGCTTTGCTGGGCATGGTGGGCGGTGCGGTGATGGGTGACCGGTTTGAGGAAGCGGGCCCGTCCACGGTCCAGGACATCCAGCGTTGTACGGTGCAAAACGTGGTCGAGAACCACGTGTCGGCCTACAACGTCACCTATGAATTTAACGGCAAGCAGTACACGACCCAGTTGCCCAACGACCCGGGCCCCACGATTGCCTTGCGTTTGTTACCGGCCGAGCCAGTAGCCACCGTGTCGATTGCGCCAGTCGACACCATCCGGTACGTGGCCGCGCCGGTCACCGTGTACCAGGCACCGTACTACCCCAGCTACCGCCCGCCGATCGGACTGTCGTTTCGCTGGGGCGATGAGTGGGGCCACGGACACCGCCATGGCTGGCATTGAGCCCGGGAGGCCGTTTAAGCCGCTGGGGTGGTGATCGGTCCTTTGCCGCTGAAGCGCTCCAGCGCCAGGTACAACACCGGCGTGACGAACAGCGTGATCGCCTGCGAAAACACCAAGCCGCCGACGACCGCCAAGCCCAGAGGTTGACGGAGCTCGGCGCCGGCGCCCAGACCCATCGCAATCGGTAAAGCGCCGACCAACGCGGCTAGCGTGGTCATCATGATGGGGCGAAAGCGCAACACACAGGCCTCGTGAATGGCTGTTTCGGGGCTCATGCCCTCGTGGCGCTGTGCCTCCAACGCGAAGTCGATCATCATGATGGCGTTCTTCTTGACGATGCCGATCAGCATCACGATACCGATGGTTGCGATCAGCGTGAGGTCCTGCCCGAAAAACATCAAGGTCCCCAGCGCACCCATGGCCGCCGACGGCAGGCCCGCCAAAATCGTGATCGGGTGGATATAGCTCTCATACAGAACCCCCAGCAGCACGTAAATCACCACCAAGGCCGCAGCCACCAGCACCAGTTGACTGCCCTGGGAATTTTTGAAGACGGCGGCGTCACCCCCATAGGTGGTAATCACGGACGACGGCATTTGCATCGCTTCGCGCGCCTGGTCGATCTTGGTGGTCGCATCGCCCAGCGCCGTTCCCGGCGCAAGGTTGAACGAGACGGTGACCGCCTGCAATTGCCCCACGTGGTTGATGGCGGTCGGGCTGGAGCTTCGTTCCACCGTGGTGAAGCTGCTGATGGGAACCAACGTCCCGCCGCTGGCACGCACGTAAATACTGTTCAAGGCGAATTCATCCTGCTTGGCTTCCGGCGCCAGTTCCATGATCACCTGGTAGGTGTCGGTGGGCAGGTAAATGGTGGACACCTGGCGCTCGCCGAAGGCGCTGTACAGGGCGTTGCGGACCGCCTCCATGCTCACGCCCAGCGCGTTGGCGCGGTCACGGTCAATCTTGAGTTGGGCTTGCAGGCCGCGCATCTGCGCATCGCTGGTGACGTCGCGGAAAATCGGGTCCGCGCGCATCTTCTCCTGCAGCTTGGCCGACCATCCGCCCAGCTCCTCGGGGCGCAGGCTTTGCATGATGTACTGGTATTGGGCTTTGCTTTGGCGGCCGCCGAGCTGCAGGTTCTGCACCGGACGCATGAACACATTCAGGCCCGCCACCGAACGCAGTTTGCGCCGTAGCCCTTCAATCACCTTTTTTGCCGGTACCCGCTGGTTGGCCGGCTTAAGGGTGATGAACATGCGTCCAATACTCTGGCTGTTGCTGCCGCCGTTGAACGAATTCACCGCCGCCACGTTCTCGTCATTGCGGATGATGGTGGCCGCACGCTCCTGCAATTGCACCATTGCCGGGAAAGAGACGTCTTCGCCGCCCTCGGTGGTGACGATGATCTGGCCGATGTCCTCTTCCGGGAAAAATCCTTTGGGAATCACGTTGACCATGTACACGGTACCGCCCAACGTCGCCAGCGCAATCAGCAAGACCAGCTTGCGCCAACGCAGGGCCAGGTTCAACACACGCACGTACCCGGCCAGCAGCAGGTTGAAAGCGCGCTCAAACAGGCGGACCAGCGCGCCGGGAGGCTTTTTGTGCGCCTCATCGGTCAAAAACCGGCTGGCCAGCATGGGCACCAAGGTCAGTGAAACAAAGGCGGAGACCAGAATGGACAGGCCCACCACCACAGCAAATTCGTGGAACAGCAAACCGATCACGCCAGGCATGAAGAAAATCGGGATGAACACCGCGACCAGCGAGACCGAGATGGAAATAATGGTGAAGCCCACTTCGCGCGCTCCGCGCAACGCGGCGCTGAACGGCTCTTCGCCTTTTTCCACGTGGCGGATGATGTTCTCGAGCACCACGATCGCGTCGTCCACCACCAATCCGACGGCCAGTGTCAGGCCCAGGAGCGAAATGTTGTCTAGGCTGTAATTCAACCCCCACAGCAAGGCAAGCGCGCCCATCAAGGAGATCGGCAAGGACAATGTGGGAATCACGGTGGCCACAAAACGGCGCAAAAACAAAAAGATCACCAGCACCACCAACGCAATCGTGCCGGCCAGTGTCAGCGTCACATCGTGCAGCGCCTCGCGCACCGATGCCGAACGGTCATTGATGGGTGTCATGGACACCGAGCTAGGCATCTGGGCCTGTAACTCGGGCAGCTTGGCGCGGATGGTGTCCACCACTTTCACCGTATTCGCACCCGGTTGGCGCTGGATCGCAATCGTGATCGACGTATCGCCATTGAATGTCGCCCAGGTCCGCAGGTTCTCGATACTGTCTTCCACCTTGGCCACATCACGCAGGCGCACCGGAAAACCGCCTTTGGTGCTGATGATCAAGTTGCCGAAATCGCGCGCATTGGTCAGTTGCTTGTTGGCCTGAAGAATCAGCGATTGCTTGGGCCCATCCAAGGTGCCAACCGGGGTATTGACGTTGGCTGCCCGCAAGGCGGCGCTGAGTTCATCCAGGCCGATGTTGCTGGCCAGCAGCGCATCAGGCTTGACCCGGACCCGCACCGCAAAGCGCTTGGCGCCGTAAATATTCACTTGCGCGACACCGTCCACCGTAGACAGCGTGGGGGAGACCAGATGGTCCGCATAGTCCTGCAGCTCCTGGGGCGAAAGCGAAGGCGAGGTCATCGACAGGAACAGCACCGGCGCATCCGCCGGATTCACCTTGCGGTAGGACGGAGGGTTGGTCATGTCCTGAGGCAGCGAGCGCTGCGCCCGCAGCAGGGCCGCTTGCACATCGACAGCGGCCGCGTCAATATCGCGGCCTTCCTCGAATTCCAGCGTGATGGACGTATTGCCCAAACCGCTGCTGGAGCTGATGGTGCGCAGTCCGGGGACGGTTTGGAACTGCTTTTCCAAGGGCAGCGCCACCGAGGTCGCCATGGTTTCCGGGTTGGCGCCGGGCAGGGACGCCGACACATTGATCACCGGGGTGTCGTAGCTGGGCAGGGCTGAGACCGGAATATTGTTGAAGCCAATGACGCCTGCCGCCACGATGGCAACGTTGAGCAACACCGTCATCACCGGACGGCGTATGAAAACTTCCGAAAAATTCATGGTGCAGCCTTGGGCTTGCCGGCTGAATCCGCGGCGCCTGCAGCAGCCGGGCCCGAGCCATTCGGCGTGGAGGCACTGGACGCCGCAGCACTGGCAGCGCCCTGGGGGCCGTCCTTATTGTCTTTGGCGCGCTCCACCACGGCGCTGCCCGGGCGCAGGTTTTGCTTGCCATCGAGCACCACGCTTTCACCCGCTTCCACGCCGCTGATAGCCACTTCTGCGCCTTGCGGTTGCAATACCTTCACTGGACGCACCACCGCCTTGCCGTTCTCGACCACGTAGACCGTGGTTCCGCGCGAGCCATAAATCACCGCCGCCTGCGGCACCACCAAGGCGTCCTTGACCTCGCGCAAAACCTGCTGCACCTCAACAAAGGCGCCGGGCCAGAGCTTCTCATCGTCGTTCTTGAAATAGGCCTTGGCCTTGACAACGCCGGATGCCGTGTCCACCGCGCTGTCGACAAACTGCAGTTTGCCCTTGAATGTGCCGCCGTTGTCGGGCAGGGTCGCGGTGACAGGGGCACCGTCTTTCTGGAGCCCGGCCAATGCATCGGCGATATTGCGTTGCGGCAGCGTGAATGTCACAGCAATCGGGCTGATCTGGGTGATGGTGACCAACACGGTCTTGTTGGCTTCCACCGCCGAACCGGCGCTTACATTGACCACGCCCACACGACCGCTCTGCGGCGCGCTGATGCGAGCGTAGGACTGCGCCACCCGGGTGGCATCGATTGCCGCCTTGTCGGCGTTAACGGTCGCCTGCCAGCTTTCAACCGCTGCCAGGTTGGTGTCGACCGAGCCTTGCGAGATGAACTGCCGCGCGAGCAGGTCCTGTGCCCGCCGCAGTTGGCGCTGCGCGTCGGCCAGTGCCGCTGAATCTTTGGCCAGTTGGGCCTGGGCCTTGGCGATATTGGCCTCTTCGGTACGGGCGTCCAGACTGAAGAGCAGTTCGCCCGCCTTCACGTACTGGCCGTCTTTAACATTGACCTTGGTAATCACCGAATTGACCTGCGGTTTGACGTCCACGGTGCGGATCGGGGTAACAACGCCCGCCGAGCGCAAGCGCACGGCAAGGTCTTTCATCTCCACTTTGACGGTGGTCACGGTCACCGGAGGCGCCGGCGCTGCCGATGCACCAGCGCTTGGCATGGCCGGCACGCCACCGCTGGCCGCACTGCCCGCTGCAGCAGGGGCGGCGGGGGTGGTAGGTGGACCCCCAGTCGCCGCAGCCGGCGGTGAAGAGACTGCCGCTGGGGTGTCTGCACCGTCCTTTTTGCCACACGCCGCGAGCAAAGCGCCCATGGCCAACACCACCACACCACCGCGCGCCACCGCAAGCGTCCAACAAAAATTCTTGGTCATCGCATACCCAAATCAAAAATGAAGTGACAGCGCGCCGCAACGCCGCGACGGCGCCGGTGCACACAATGGTGCATCTTATCGTTTCGATGCGACAGAGCTGTAAAGCGCCGGGCCCAGGCGCCGGGGGCTCAGGGCTTCAAACGCAATGCCAGGACCTTATCGGCCACACATCGTCCTTGGGTCTGCCCGCCTTCGCTGCCAAAACGGAAATGGATGCCCGCGTACATGCGGGACAACGACGCTTCGTTGGCGGCTGCGCTGAAACTGGGGAAGGTGCGCGGTCCCCAGCCGCGGTCGTTGTGCGTGTTGTCGACAAACTTCAGGTCTTTGCCGAACTGCTGCTCCAAGACTCCGGCAGCAGCACTGGACTGCACCGAATGGCCGGATGGGTACTCCGGAAAATTGGGGGTGGTGAACAGCGGCGTGACCCAGTTGCTGTCGATAAACAGTTGGATATAGGTCACCGGGCGGATCAGGTTGTAGCGGTACTTGGCCGCCCATCCGGCGACAAACGCGTCAGACATGGCCATGTTCAACAGCGCATGGGTGGCTGCCGCGCGGCCCAGGTCGGCTTTCTGGGCCCGGACCAAATCATTGGCGATATAGGACCAGTGACCGGCGGGCGTGGGCGTCTTGGCCGGATCGTCCGCCCAATACAGGGCGAACTGACGCTGCTCCTGGGTCGCGGCATTGCTGATGTCGAAGACCTCTTTAGCAGCGCGGAAAAAAGTGGAATCGGCCTCTTCCGCGAATGGCGGGTGCGGCGGGGGCACGCAGTCCTGGGCCGACTTCAGCACAAAGGGCCGGACTTCGCCCCACCAGGACAGCAGCGGCGGCAGGTATTTGGAGGGTGTTGCGCTCCAGCTGCCGGGGCCGCTGGGCGGCACGTAGTTGGCGCGGGTGCGGCGCAGCGGGCCCCAGGCTTCGTGGCCGCCGTCGGTGCGGGCCCAGGTCATGATGGCCATGGCCATGAGTTTGCCGAAGGTCTCGGAGCGGTTGGTGATGTCCGCCGTCACGGTGGAGGGGTCGAAGTCGTCGGGATACTTGAGGGGCAGGCTGCGCTCCAGCAGATCGATGCGGCCCTTGTTCTCGGCGCTGGCGTTGCTGAACATCATGCGGGTCATCATCGCCATGGACGCATTGGCCACGGTCGGCCAGTGCAAGGGTTCGTCGGGCTGCGCCCAGGGCAGTGAGCTCAGCTCATTGAGTTGCCCCGCCAGACTTTGATGCCCCGGCATCCCCGGCACGACCGATTCGTAAAGCGTCAGCCCCAGATAACCCAGCGTGCGCGCCGCCACCGGTGGGCTGTTCCCGGGCGTTTGCTGGATCAGTTGGGAGACCAGGTAAAACCACTCATAGGCGACGGCGGAGCTATAAGCGCTGGCAGGCGGAGCCAGGGGGCTGGCAGGCTGCGTCTGAGCGCGGGCAGGGAACAGGCACACAAGTGCACCCAGCATGAGCGTGGCAAAGGCGCGGGCGACGAGGGCGCGTACCGGTGTCATGGCGCACTCCAGGGGCGAAGGCCGCTTTGGCGGTCGAGCACATAAAAACCATCGGCGTTGGCGGTAATCCACTCGCTCCACCCGGCACCCGGCCATTGCACGCGCACTTTGGCTTGTGGGGCATCAGCCAAACCGAAATGCATCCAACCCAGATGGCCGCTGGCGTGGCCACCGCC